>JAYTVG010000798.1:0-1193 GCA_043744135.1 Deltaproteobacteria bacterium
CCTTCACCTTCACCTTCACCTTCACCTTCACCTTCACCCTCGCCTTCGCCTTCGCCTTCGCCTTCACCCTCGCCTTCACCCTCGGCCGGGCGTGGGGCAGCCGCGCAGACGCCGGCCGCGCAGCGGTCGTTTGGTGCGCAATCGCCGTCGCTGTTGCACGGCACCAATGCTGGCATACATCCGCAGCACCAACTCACGACGATGACCGCAACAACACGCATGCGCACGAGGCTAGCGCGGGAGCGCTCGGGACGGCGCGATCGACCGCATCGTTCGTATTACATAGATGGCTATGGTGGTGAGGTGACCGTGGTGGCGGGCGCGGGAATGGCCTGCTAGGCGCTGACCCATGGCGTACCGCATCGCACTCATCCCGGGAGACGGCATCGGCAAAGAGGTCATCGCGCAAGGGCGCACGGTGCTCGAGCTCATCGGGACTCGGCGCACCCTCGACTTCGCGTTTGACGAAAAGGACTGGGGCGCTGATCGCTGGCTCAAAGACAAAGTCGGCATCCCCAAAGGTGGGCTCGACGCGCTGCGTACCGGCGCCGATGCGGTGTACTTTGGTGCTCTGGGCGACCCCCGCATCCCCGACATGGCGCACGGGCGCGAGATTTTGCTTGGCATGCGTCAGGGGCTTGACCTGTACGCGAACTTTCGTCCGGTGCGCTGCCTGCACGACGCGCTGTCCCCCCTCAAAGGCAAGGGCCCCAAAGAGATCGATATGGTGGTGTTCCGCGAAAACACCGAGGACATGTACGTTTCGGTGGGCGGTACCTTCAAAGAGGGCACGCTTGACGAGGTTGCCCAAGACATCAGCATCAACACGCGTAAGGGCGTGCAACGTATCTTACGTCTAGCCTTCGAAACCGCGCGTAAGCGCCGCAAACACCTGACGATGACCGACAAACACAACGCCGTGCGCTTTGGCGGTGGCTTGTGGAAACGCACGTTTGAGTTGCTCAAAAATGACTACCCCGATGTGCGCGCCGACCACCTGTTTGTCGATGTGCTCGCGATGGAGATGGTGCGCACGCCGGAGCGCTTCGACGTCATCGTTGGCAACAACTTGTTTGGCGACATCCTCACGGACCTCGGCGCGGCGCTGATGGGCGGCCTTGGGCTCGCGGCGTCGGGCAACATCAATCCCGAGGCGCGCATCGGCGTGTTTGAACCCGTGCACGGCTCGGCAC
>JAYTVG010000799.1:0-1192 GCA_043744135.1 Deltaproteobacteria bacterium
CGACGTTCGCGGGCTCCAAATGCGCGTAGCTTCCGCTGGTCTTTGAGCTCTCCCCGCCGAATCCCAGCTTGCCACGCTGCACGGTGGCGGTCGGAAAAATCCAATTGAACCGGTACAGCGCACCCTGTGGTGTCTGCGAGTAGACCTCGGCACCGCGCGTCAGTGCTTGGATGATGCTGGTCTTGGCAGCGCCGTTTGGACCATGCAGCAGCAGTAGGCGATCGATGCGGCCCGCGCGCACAAAATTCTCGAGCACCCGCACGACATGCTGCTGCACACGCTCTTGTCCCGCGACGCGACCTCGGCCCTCGTCAAACGCGAGATCGAAAAGCTTGTAGCGCACCACGTCACCGGTCGGCAGTTTGACGTCGGTGGTGCCAAAGTGGTCGACGGCATCCATCAAAAACTGTGCGGCGCCGCGCACGTGACGACGTGGCCGCGCCATCACCTCGCCTAAGTACTCGTCAAACGACAGCAGCGTGCGGTTGTCCTCAAAGCCGCGCAGGGCTGACGCGGCAATGCGATCCACGAGCCCGCGCACGTCAGCATCTTTGGTCATGTCAGCCTCCCGCGCTTTACGCGCGCACACGCAGCGTACAAAAAAACAGCGCCCCGCGGGGGGCGCTTGTCTCATTACCGACCTGGCAAGGTCGATGCGCTACTTCGCGGCAGGTGCTGCGGGCGGTGCCTTGAGCGCGGTGATCGCCGCGTCCAGGGTCTTTTCCATGTCAGCGGCCTTCATCGCGGCGTTTTTGTCGTCGATGCCCATGGCGCCCATCTTTTTGAGGTCGGCGTCGTCGCCGATGGGTGCGTACTCGGGAATCACGATGGCTGGAGGCGGTTTGCAGCCGTTGTTGGCTTTGTCGCCGGCTTCGGTCGGGCACTTGTCATCGGTGTCGATGATGCCGTCTGCGTCGGTGTCGGGCGGCGGTGGCGGCTCAGAGGGGCACGCCGTCAAAAATGGCACGGCGACGAGAGCGGGAACGATCACTGTGGAGAAAAATTTGTTCATCACGAAAACCTTTGTTGCGAGAGCTTTGAATTCCAAAGGGAGGAGCGTTCACCGACGTTGAAGGCATTCAGTTACGAAAGGCCGGTGCACGGGGAGTCACTAGACAACTGTCGGACCGCGGGCCTGCCCGAGCGCACGGAGCAAAGCGCAATGCCCCGGCATGCCGGGGCATGACGCCGT
>JAYTVG010000800.1:0-13428 GCA_043744135.1 Deltaproteobacteria bacterium
GGGCTCACAGCGCAAGACATCGGCGTCATCTCAAAGCACGACAGTTCCACGCAAGCCAACGACCTCAACGAGGCGCAGCTGTACGACGCGTTGTTAACGGCGCTCGGCCGTGACGACGCACCGCTGCGGGTCATCTCGCAAAAGTCGCTGACGGGCCACCCCAAAGGTGCTGCGGCGGCGTGGCAGCTCAACGGCTTGATGCAGGCGATGGCGACCGGCATCGTGCCCGGCAACCGCAGCCTCGACAACGTCGACGACAGCATGCAGGAGTTCGCGCGTTTTGTGTACAACGACAAACCGATCCGCGCGCCGTGGACGCAGATGAAGGCGGGGGTGGTGACGACATTGGGCTTTGGTCACGTCAGCGCGCTTGTGGTGCTGGGGCATCCGTTTTTGTTTTGGCGCATGCTCGATGACGCTCAACGCGCGCGCTATCGCGACGGCACCGCCGCACGCATGCGCGTCGCGGACCAACAGCTGCAACGCGTGTTGTCGGGCCGCGCGCCGCTGTTTGTCGCGCGCGAGCAGCGGCCGTTTGCCACCGCCGCGCATGAACGCAGCGCGCTGCTCGATGCCGCCACACGGCTGCCGATGCCCACCCCATGATCGCCGGCTTGGGCCACGACGTGGTTGCAGTAGATGGCTTCGCGGCATTGGTCGCGGACGCCACCGGCACCAACCACTTTGTGCACAGCACGTTTTCGGCGTCGGAGCGGCACTATTGCGACACGATTGGTCTCGCTGGTCGCGCGCACCACTACGCGGTGCGCTTCGCCGCGAAGGAGGCTGCCATCAAAGCGCTCGACGCGGCCGCGGGCGAGCTCGACCTGCAGCCCAGCGCCGTAGCACTGGGCGATATCGAGATCTTGCGTGACGCGCGCGGCCGTCCATCGCTGTGTTTTCACGCACGCGCGCAGTTGTTGTTTGAGGCACTCGAAATCAAACGCGCACAGGTTTCGCTGTCACACGACGGCAATATCGCGAGCGCTGTCGTCGTGCTCAGCCGCTAAAAAGTTGCGTTGATGCCGACATCGGTGACGACACCGGTGATGAACGCTTGCTGCGCGGGGTGGATGGGCGTGGGCGTGGGCAGACTTTGCGACACGAGTGCTCGCGCACGCAGCGAAAAAAACCGCCAGATTCGGTAGTCCACGTACGCGAGGCCGTCCGTTTGAAGCGCAAAGTCTGGCGCATTTTGCGCAACGGTGACGCGCACCGACGTGCTCAGATCCGCAAATGGTGCGAGCGTCCCCGTCACCCACGTCGAGCGCCCGGCATCGGCACCGAACTCTTCAGCGTAGCCAATGCGCACGCCGCCCCAATCACCAAACATGCGCGGCAGCGCCAGCTCGGGTCCCGCCCACGCGCGCAGCGGCGGTCGCAACGGTACATCGTGCAGCGTCGCGCCCACCGACGCGCCGATGCCCAACCAAGAGACTGCACGCCAATCGGCACTTGCATACGCGTGCTGGCTGCGCGCCACCGGCGCTATCGGGTTCGGTCCGCGGGCCGCGTCAAGGTCGAAGGCCGGACCGTCAGTGTAGGCGTAGCCGGTGCCCAAGTGCAGGTCGGAAAAGGGTGTGACGTCGACGTCGACGCGGGCGTGCTCGAGCGCCAGCGCGCCGGTGGTTGCCGCAGACGCGCGCGCATCCAAACCCACCGCCCACACGGTCCCCCACAACAGCTGCGTCTCCGCCGCGAGTTCGCCTCGTGCAGCTCGAAAGCCCAGTGGCGTCGTCACCCCCGCGCGCACCCTCGGAAGGATCAACATGCTGTCACCAAGCGCGATGTCCAGACCCGTGTACACGCCCGCACTGATGCGCTGCAGCGATGGATACAGCGTCAGCGCGTCAGGGATGAGACCGGCGTACACACCTGCTTCGATGCGGTCGTTGTACACGCGCGCGCCGACCTGCGCGCCGTCGAGCATGGCGAGCCCCGGCGTTTTTCGCGGCACAAAACGGCCGGCTTGCGCCACCACGGGCAGGGGTCCATCGACACCGACGACGGCTTCGTAGACGTACACTTCGAATAACTCGCCGGGGCGGCCACGCTGGTTTGGCGGTGCGAGCACGTCGCCCAGCACGCGCACGGCAGCACCCGCAAACAATCCCGGCACGAAACCGACGGTCGCGTGCGCCGAGGCCGACAGCGACGGCCGTTGAAACATCGTCCCTGCGCTCGTGGTCAGGTACATGCGGTGGCTCAGATCTACCGATGCGCGCGCTGTGGCGCTCGGTCCACGCACCCGATGGCTGCGATCAAACGCCACCTGCTTGAGCGGTGCCGCGAAAACGGCGTCGCGTCGCGCTGCCAGCACCAGTGCTGACGCGGGCTTCAACTTCGTCGGCATCGATTCAACCGCTGTCGTCGTCTGTGGTGTGTTCGCGAGCGCGAAGGTGTCGCCGGGCAACGCACCTTGCAGATCGCACACCGCGTGATGCGCCGAGGCTTGAGTCACCTTGCAGTCGCCGACCTTGCGTCTTTGGCGCGTGACGGCCAACACCGCATCGACCGCCACGCCGTCAACGGCACCGACGTCGACGAAGGCCTGTTTCAACGTCGCGTATTGAACCTTGCCGGGTTTGCGCGCGGCCGCGGGCACGCACAGCAGTAGCGCCAACAACGCCAGACTCATGCAAGGCCTCGACACGGTTGCCTGCAGGCACCGTGACCGGTCGATGAAAGGCGCGTGTTGGAGCATGACCGCGAGATTTTGCGCACGTGCACGGCCGTTTAGGCAAGCCGCGTGAACTGGCTCGACGTTGAAAGATCCGATGCGCAACAACACGTGGTTCGGCGCGGAGCACGACGACGGGTGCGTCTCACCTGAGCTCATTGAGCGGTGGCACGAGGGTCTGTAACGCGACGCGGACGGTGGTCGCGTTCATCAAATCTTCACCGGGCGTTTCAGCCCAATGTCCAGCCTTGGCTGCCGCACCGTAACGGCCGGCCACGCTGCGCGACAGTGAATTCTGAAACGATCCACGCGACGGCCAGCGACACGCGCGCGCGACAAACCGCTACGCAGCCGATGCGGATGGCACTAGGGTCGCGCCGTGGTCGGCGTGGAGCCCCTGACGATCGGACAGCGCCTCGGGCGCTACAACGTGCTGCGCGCGCTGTCTGAGGGTCGCACGGGGGCCGTGTATCTCGTCGACGACACGCTGTTTCAAGAACGCGAGTGCATCAAGGTGTTGGCGGGCCCGATGCGAACGCAACAAACGCTCGCGCGCTTGCACGAGCATGTGTTGGCGCTGCGGACCGTTTCAGCGCCGGGGTTGTGCCGGCTGCTGGGCGTGTATCAAGAACGAGGTGTCGACTTCTTGTCGATGGGGCACGTCGCTGGCGTGTCACTTCAACAACTGATGAAGCACAAAAAGCTCGCGGCCGCGCGGCTGCTGCAATTGTGTGCGTCCGCAGCCGACGCCCTTGCGGCCGCACATGACGTCGGCATTCACCATGGCGCATTGTCGGCGCACGACGTGATGATTCGCGATGGTGATGCCGGCGGTGATGCGGTGTGCCTGCTTGGCACCGGTGTGGCAGCAGCTTGCGATGCATCGGCCCGCGTGACGCTGCATCCAGACCGCGCGGCGTGGGCGCCTGAGGTGCGCGATGGGCAGACGCCGACGGCACAGTCGGATCAATACGCTCTTGCGGCACTGTTGTACCAAGCGCTGACCGGCGTGATGCCAAACGTCGCAGCGGTCGTCGCACGTCCCAGTGCGTTCAACACGGAACTGGATCCCGCGGTTGACGCCGCTGTCTTGCGCGCGCTGTCGGTGAATCCTGCCGCGCGTCACCCAAACCTTCGGGCCTTGAGCGCCGCGTTGTCGTCGTCGCTCAATGACGCCACGGTAGCGGTTGAGACCTTTTCGCCCATCACGCAGCCGTCACTGCTGCGCTTGCCATCGTTTGCGCCCGAGCCCCAGCTCAAAGCGCAGGCGCGGCTGGAACAGCCCAGCAGCGGCGCAAAGGCAGTGCCCTGGTTGGGTGAGCCGCACGAGGCTCGTGCCGCGATGGCGCCATCAACGACGCCGCGGAGCAACGATACCCTCGATGATCCGTCGTGGGTGGTCGCGACGCGGCCCGTGGGTCAGCCGCTGATCGCCAAGGACATGGCGGTGACGACGCTCAGCAGCACCGCCAACTTCGAGATGGGTCACAAGTTGGAGTTACGCAAAAAGCGCAGCAAGCTGCCTGCGATTGGGCTTGGGCTTGGGGTGGTTGCGCTGGGCGCGTCCGCTGCAGTTTGGTTTGTCGCAAGCCCGCAAACCGCAATGGCCGTCGACGCGGGGCCGCCTGTCGTTGTGGCGACCGCGCGCGTCGACGCCGGCACCATCGCGACGGTACCCGTCGTCGACGACGCCGCGCTGGCATCGAAGTTGGCCCAAACGCGCAAGCCAAAAGAGCGCTACGAGTTGCGCAAGCAGGACTTCGACGACTACCTCGCGTCGCGGGGCTTGCTCCCCGACGACGACGCGCAGCTTGAAGATGCGCGCAGCCGCATCACACGTCTGGTGCAACAGCAACGCTACTCGCAAGCCCAACAGGCAGTGAAGGAAGCGCGCGACCGCGCCAACGCGATCGTCATTGATGAAGATTTCGTGAACGCCAAGTTGTCGCGCCTCAACCGTCGCGCCCACGGCAAAGGCGACCTCGTCGAAGCGCAGATGCAAGCCGCTGAGGCCGCGCTCAAACAAGGCGATGTCAAAGCAGCCAACGCCGCGCTCAACGCCGGCTACCAAATTCTGCAAGGCAAGTGACGTCGCAGCCACGCTGGCGTATGCGTATTGAATGAGTGAGGAGATCTTAGCCTCCACCATTGCTGCGGCCGTGGTGGTTTGCGCGGTAGCCCTGCTGCTGTTGCTTCGACGTCGTGCGTCGCAGCGCGGTGAAGAAGCACTGCGGGTGGCGGCAGCCTCCGGTCAGAATTTACCGCCATCGCTGCACCCGGTGATCGACCCCACGCTATGCATCGGCAGCTTTTCGTGCATCAAAGCGTGCCCCGAGGGCGACATCATCGGCGTTGTCGACGGCGTCGCGCATTTAGTGGAGGCCGCGCACTGCATCGGCCACTCGCGCTGCGCCACCGATTGCCCCGTGGGCGCTATCAAGTTGGTGTTTGGCAGCGCTGAGCGCGGCATGGACATCCCAGAGACGGACGAAGACTTCGAGTCGAGCAAGAAGGGCATCTTCATCGTCGGTGAGCTCGCTGGCATGGGCTTGATCAAAAACGCGCTACGCCAAGGTGTCGATGTTGGGCGCACCCTTAAAAAGCGTCTCAAAGAAAGCCAAGTGCAGGGCGATATGGTCGACGTCGTCGTCGTGGGCGGCGGCCCCGCGGGACTCGCCGCGGCAGCGTCGCTCAAAGAACAAGGACTTGTGGCTCGCGTGCTCGAGCAAGAAAGTCTCGGCGGCTGCATCGCGCACTACCCGCGCGGCAAGGTCGTGATGAGCGAGGCGGTGATGTTGCCGTACTACGGCAAATTCGGCCGATCGCTGCTGTCTAAAGAAGACCTCATGCAGGAGCTGTCGGCCCTGATCCGCAAGGCTGAGATCAAAGTCGAAGAGGGGCACCGCGTGCTTGAGATCGTTGGCGAGGAGCCGATGTTCTCGGTCAAGACCTCCAAGGACATGGTCGTGCGCGCGCGCGCGGTCGTGCTGGCGATCGGCATGCGCGGATCGCCGCGGCGCTTAAACGTCGCCGGCGAGGTGTTGGAGAAGGTCACGTATCGCCTAGCCGATCCCGAACAGTACCACGGCATGCGCGTGCTCGTCGTCGGTGGTGGTGATAGCGCCGTCGAGGCAGCAATCCAGCTCGCCGAGGAGAGCACCGCGAAGGTGTCGATCTCGTACCGCCAAGAAAACTTTAGCCGCTGCAAACAGCGCAATCGCGAGAAGGTCCAAGAACTGATCGACGCCAACCGCGTGCGCTTTTTAGCGTCGACAGAAGTGAAGGAGATTCGCGAGCACGTCGTCATGTTGTCGACCAAGGAGGGTGAGATCGGCACGCTCAAAAACGATCACGTGATCGTGTCGGCCGGCGGCGATATGCCCACGGCGTTTTTGAAGTCCGCCGGCGTCAACATTCGACGATACAAGGGCGAGGAGAAAGGCACCGACGCCAACAGCCCAGCACGCGGCCCCACCAAGGCTCAGGTCGAAGCCCGCACCCGCCGTCGACTCGCCATCGCACTGTTGGGCGTTGGCAGCACGCTGCTCATTAGCTTGTTCTTGATCGGCCAAGAGTATTACTGGCTGACCCCCGCCCAACGCGAGCTGTCACCACTTCACCAAGCGCTGCGCCCGGCAGGCTTGTGGGGCCACGGCGTCGGCGTCATCGCGACGGTGTTCATGATGGCGAACTTCTTGTACGCGCTGCGCAAGCGCTGGCGACCGCTCAAGGGGGCTGCCTCGATCCGAACGTGGCTGACGTTTCACATGTTTGTCGGCGTGATGAGCCCGCTCGTGATCGGTTTTCATGCGGCCTTTTTGTTTAACAACTTGCTTGCGGTGTGGACTTGGATCGCGCTGTCTGTGGTGGTCGGCACCGGCATCTTTGGGCGCGTGCTGTTCGGTCTGGTGCCGGCCCAGGCCGGCAAGTTGCAATCACTCGCAGACATTCGCGAAGAGCTGCAGCGTATTTCAAAACTCGTCGCGCCCCAGCTCGCGCACGCCAACCACGGTGCGGCCGTCGAGGCCCTGTTCAAAGACGCGGATCGCTCGCCTGCACGCACGTCGTTTTTTCGCGCGTTGTTGACTGAGCGCAAACATCGCGCTGACCTGCGGCAACGTTTGACGCATGCGCGCCCGTTGTTCGCTGATGGCACCGTCTTCACCGGCTTTGAAAGCAACTTGCTCGCGCTGTCACGCGCACGCACGCAGGTGGCGTTTTATGCGTCGTTTAAGCGCCTGTTTCGCTCGTGGTTGGTGTTTCACGTCGTGCTGTCGCTGTTTATGGTTGTGCTCATCGCGGCGCACATCGCGGTCACCATCTACCTCGGCTACGGCTGGATCTTCGTCGGCAACAACCCATGATACTGCGACGCATTTGTCAGCTGCCTGCGCGTGTGCGCGCGCTCGTTGGTGCGGCGCTCGTCGTCGTGGTGTGCGCGTCGCCCGCATCAGCGCAGGTGTTTTCACCCGGGGCACTGTCGCGTCCCCACAAAGACGTCGACGGCATCGCGAACTGCACCAAATGCCACGTGGTCGCGGGACAACATGACAACACGCGCTGCATCGCGTGCCACGCCGAGATCGGCACACGGCAAAGTCGCGGCGTCGGCTACCATGCACGCGTTAAAAAGGAGACGTGCGCCGATTGCCATAAGGAACACAAAGGCGTGGCAGCGGCCATCATCGACTGGGGCGGCGGCGAGCGCTTGTTCAACCATAACTTATCCGGCTGGCCGCTCGATGGCGCTCACAAAAAACAAGACTGCAAGAAGTGTCACGAAGCGCGCCGCATCGAAGACCGCGACATTCAAACGCTGACGAAAAAGACCGAGCGCAAGACGTTTTTGGGTCTGAGCGAAGAGTGCGTCAGCTGTCACTTCGACGAGCACCGCGGACAAGAAGGCGCGTCGTGCGACAAATGCCACACGTCGACAGACTTCAAAAAGGCGCCCAAGTTTTCGCACAAAACCATGGCAAAGTTTCCGCTCACCGGCGAACACAAAAAGCTCGCGTGCGCTAAATGCCACGCTGAGGTCAATGACAACGACACCGCAAGCGACGCGTTCCCAAAGCCCAGGGCGAAGACTTATATGCAGATGACAGACATCGCGCACGGCAACTGCACCGCCTGTCATGATGACGTTCACCACGGCGACTTCGGCAAAAACTGCACGAGCTGTCACGTCACGGATGGTTGGAAAGTCATTAAACAGACCGCTGAGGATTTCGGCTTTCACGACAAGACCGACTTCCCGTTGCGCGGCGAGCACACTGCGGTTGCGTGCCGCAGCTGCCATGGGCCGTTTCGCGGCGAGGCGGCGAAATTCAAAGGCGTGAAACACAAAAGTTGCGCCGACTGCCACACCGATGCCCATGTCGGTCAGCTCAAAAAAGCCGAAGATGGGCTCGTGCATTGCGAGCGCTGCCACGTCGTCAACAGCTTCGCGAGTGTGGTGTTTGATGTCGCGATGCACAAAGAGACGCGGTTCGCGCTTGAGACCGGCCATCAAGCGGTCGCGTGCAACGCCTGCCATAAAGACGACGCCAAGTTGCTCAAGAAGGTGCCAGCGACCGTGAAAAAGGCGATGGACCACATGGGCCGCCGCGTGATCGCGAGCGCGGCGCGACTGCTGCTGCCAGAGGTGACCGGTCGCTGCGAGGAATGCCACGCCGATGTACACGCGGGGCAGTTCAACGCGGCTTCGCGCAGCAGCGGCCCTGTGGCGGCGATCGCGGCTGATATCGCGAAGCGAGGGTGCGCAGCATGTCACGCAGCCGATGCCTTTGTGCCAGCCGTGTTTGATCACAGCGCCAGCGTGTTCGCGCTCACGGGCAAACACCACGACGTTGCGTGCGCCAAGTGCCACGCCGTCGACTCCGCCGACACCAAGAACAAAGACGTGATTGTGTATCGCCCGCTGTCCACGCAGTGCGCGACCTGTCACACCGACGCGCACGCCGGACAGCTCGCGGTTGACGGCGCCACCGACTGTTTGCGATGCCATGACACCACGGGCTTTAAGCCCAACACCAAGTTCGATCACAACGATGCAAAGTTTGCGCGCTTCAAGCTCGAAGGCGCGCACTCCGAAGTCAAATGCGTCGCGTGCCACACGGTGGTCGAGATCGACGGCGTGAAAGTAGCGCGCTACAAACCAGTGTCGACGACCTGCGCCGTGTGTCATCAAGACGAGCATCGCGGCACATTCGACGAGTTCACACCATGACACACGTACGCTTGCCGTTTGCGATCATCACCGTCGCTGTCGCCCTTGCTGTCAGTGCCCACAGCGCCACCTCACCCGCGCGTGCAGCACCCGCAGCACCTGCGCCCTCGTCGCTTGCGTCCCCCTCGCCCGTCGCCGCTGCTGGTGCGCCGTCATCCACGCCTGCGCCAACAACGGGTGCACAAAGCCCGCCTGCGTCTGCGTCACCTGCGACTGCGGCGCCTGCGACTGCATCACCTCGCAGTGCGCACCCAAAAACCGAGACGCGCTGCGACGCTTGTCATACGCCACAGGGTTGGACGCCCGCTCGCTTCGCGCACGCACGCACCGGTTTTGAGTTGAACGGCAAGCACACCACCGTGACGTGTGCGGGCTGCCACGCGCAGGATTTTTCGCAGGCGGTGCCGCAAAGCTGCGCCGGTTGCCACCAAGACCCGCACGCGCGTGAGTTTGGCTTTCAGTGCAAAGGTTGCCATTCGGAAGACGGCTTTGGTGCACCGCGCTTCGCCGTCGACGCCCATCGGCGCAGCGGTTTTTCGCTCGCGGGACGCCACGGCACGCTGCCATGCGACGAATGCCACGTGGAGCATCGTGAACGCGGCTTCACGCGTGCGACGGTGTCGTGCGCGCAATGCCACCAACGCGACGCGCAACTCGCGTCGCGCACCACCGTCACGCACGGCAAGGGCGCGGTTGGCGCGGACTGCGGCGCGTGCCACTCCTCGGTGGCGTTTACCCCTGCGCTGTTGGCGCCCCACGAAGTCTGCTTTCCGATCGCCAGCGGCGTGCACGCTGACGTCCGATGCAATGCCTGCCACGACGGCACGCTTGCGTCCTCGGTGCTTCAGGGCGCTTGCGGTGGTGTCGGCGTGTCGTGCGCGCAGTGCCACGCCCACCGCGCCGCCGTTGAAAACAAGCGTCACGTCAAAGTCGTGGGCTATGCGCACGTCTCCAATCGTTGCCAAGAATGCCACCACCCGGGATAGCGAACTGTACGCGTCTGTGGCGGCGTTGCTTCGCTGTGGTGCTCAGTCACATAGAGGAACTATGTTCCTTGCGCTCCTCGCTCGCGCCTTGCCACAAACGCGTACAGCTCGCTATCCGCGTTCCTTCGTGGAGGTTGGCCTTTGGCGCGTTTTCGTGAAGGTTAGTTTGAAACCACCACGACGCGGTCGCCAGCGGCTTGCTTCGCTGTGGTGCTCAGTCACATCGAGGAACTATGTTCCTTGCGCTCCTCGCTCGCGCCTTGCCACAGACGCGTACAGCTCGCTATCCGCGTTGCTTTGTGGCGGTTGGCTTGGCGCGTTTTGTGGGGGTTAGTTTTTGAACCACCAAAACGCGCTCGCCAGCCCCGTGTAGTGGGCGAACAGCCCCGTGGAGGCGAAGCGTGTGTCGAGCGCGGTGTCACTGCCAAACACGACGTAGGCGCCCGCAAACGACAACGCTGGGGGACCCACCGCGCCGGTTTGCGTGCTGACGGCGACGACAGCACCGCTGTCGAGGTTGCGTAGCACCACGTTCCCCGTCACTCCGAGATTTTGCGCTCGCGTGCTGAAGGCCACCAAGCGGCCATCTTTGGAAAGGCTGACGCGCTCGCCTTGACCGATTGGGCTGTCACCGTCGCTGTCGACCCCAGCGACGCCGATGCTCGCGCGCACGACGTCGCCGCTGTCGACGTTGACGACGAAAACATCTTGGGCGTTGTTGTCGTCGCCGCTGACCATGTTGGTGGCTGTGGTCGCAAATGCCACAAACTTGCCGTCGCCGGAGATGGCGGGGGCGACCACGCGACTGGAACTCTCATCGCCTTGGTTTCGCTCCCCACCTTGTGACGTGAGGCTGACGCGGGTGTGGGCCTGCGTGCTGTGCTGCCACACGAAGATGTCCCACAGCGCGTTGACGTCGCCGGCGACGATGGCGGACGAAAACGAATAAAACGCCAACCGATCGCCGTCGTCCGACAACACCGGGAGCTCGCCGCCGACGCCGACGCCAGCATCGTTCATGCTGACGAGCGTGGTGGTGCTCGCAGCGAGATCGCGGCGGTAGACGTTGACTGTGCTGGTGCCGTCGACGCCGTCACTAAGAGTGCTGGCGCCGCTCGAGAAAGCGACAATCCTGCCGTTCGCCGACAGGCTCGCGTCGCCGCAGTGGTTGTTGGCCTCGATGCCCGTCGACGACACGCTCACGCGGTCGACACCAGCGTCGCGGCCGTTGGCCGACCAGACAAACACATCGCGAACGCCGTTCGTGTCGCCGTCGACGAGGTCGGTGGCCTCGGATACAAACGCGACGAACAGGCCATCGGCTGAGATCGCCGGGTCGCTGCTGTCGCCGTTGCCAGGGATGGGGGAGTCGGCGGGGCCGCTGGCGCTGACGAGCAACGTCTCACCGCTGAGGCGGTCGCGCCAAAACACCTGGCGGTGGTCTGCGCTCGCGCCGCCGATCGGCGCCGACGATGTGAACGCGACGAAGCGGCCTTCGCCGTACTCGGCGTCACCACCGACCACGGGGGCGCCGCTATCAAAGAACGTTCCGAGCGCCGCATCGTCGCTGCTGCGGCTGACGTGATCGTCGAGCCATTCACAACCCACGCGGGTTGGTGGTTGGTGAACGCTGACGTGCCCGTTGCCGCCATCAAAAACCGCGCACGCCTGACCCTTCGGAGGCGAAAAGACCGTGACCGCAAACGGCGCTCCTTCGGCCTGCGGTGTGGCGAACGAGAAGTCGGCGGTGTTGTATGCGGCTGCGTTTCCCGTGACGGCAGCGACGGTGACAATTTGCTCATCGACGCCGTTGTTGCGCAGCGTGACGGCGGCGCCGACCGGACCGTGCACGACACCTGTGACGCTGATTTCTGCACGACAAGCCCCCACCAGCGACGACAACGCCAACGACAGCGAGACTATCCGGGAGATTTTTTTAATCATGCGTCACGGCATAGCGTGCCGTCGGATGTCAGCGCAACGTTGGTTGTGCCGCTCGTGTCACGCGTGCCGCTCGCGTCACGACGTTAACGAACGCTGACATCGCGGTTGTCGTCTTTGATGAAGATGTTGAAAGACTTCGCTTGTTTGACGAAATCTTTGAACGACCCCCGCACGTCGATCATGCCGATGGCCTCGCAGCGCCGTCCCGGCTGGATGTTGATCACAAGGTGCGAGACCGAGCCGAACGCTTGAAACAAACCGAGCCCGGCGCCGCCTGCCTTGGTGTCGATCTGGGCGCTGTCTTTGCGAAAGCACTTCGCGAGGTAGTCGAGCACGGAGTCGGTTGTGAGCGAGCCGTACGGATCGGCGATGCTGACGCCGATCTTTCGTCCGTCGGAGCAAAACTTTACGTCGACGGCGTGGTTGCGCGGCAATTCGACGAGCTCGCCGCGGCTACGTGCAGCGTGGATGTGTCTGCCATGTTCATCGACGGGCGCGTTGTAAATCGCGTTGGTCAGCAGCTCATCGGTGACAACGGCGAAGGAACGACACAGGCGCTCGTTGACGCCGAGGTTCTTCGCGAATTCATGCGCGTGTTGGGCGATCGCATCCTTTTCGTCAGAGCGGCACGTTGACAAGTGCACCACGCCGGCGCCCCACGTGAAGTATTTTTGCATGCCAAAGATGTCTTGGCTGAGGATCTTCGTGACGGTCACGAGCAGATCGTCGGTCTCGACTTCCTCGCCGTTTTTCGCGAGCAGATTTGTCAGCAATCGACCGCCAAACAACTCGCGATGGTGGTCGATTTCCCACGCGCCCGCCGAAAACAACAGCAACCGTGTTTTGCCGACGCTGTCGGCGTTTGCCAGCGAAGCAAACAGCTTGCGTCGCGTCTCGGGTGACATGGTGTCGTAAGACAGCGCGATGAGGTCGTAGGCGCCGTCGGACGGAATGACGTCCAGCTGCTCGACAGTATCGACGGAGCCGACCGCCGCCTTAAAAACGCGCTCGAGAACTTTGAGTTGCCGCCGATCGGAGTCGACGACGAGAATGTTGTGCTTGTGAAACGGTCCGGGCGCCAAGGTTGTCACGGCTTCCTGCCGGGCGCCACGACGACTTCTGTCTTCGTCTCGCCGCGCGGGGCGGTGGGCGTCAAGCCCGGCTTTGACAGGTCCCCGTGGGCGATGGCGTCAGTTGCTAACAGCGCGAGCCAGCGCGCGACGTGATCGGCGGTGATCGGGCCGCCTTCGATCTTGACGATCGCCTCCTCCAGGTCCAGCTGCAGCTCGCGCGCGGTTTGATGGCGTCCGCCCGGGGCCCGTGACAGCGCCTTCACCAAGATGGCTTCGAGGTAATGCGGGAGGTCGGGTCGCACCGCGCGAAAATTCGGCAGCTCCCCTTTGACGACGGCGTTGAGCGACTTGAGCTCGTTGTCGAGATGAAACGGCGAGTAGCCGATGATCAAATCGGCGAGCACGATGCCAGCTTGGTAGACGTCGACACGATGGTCGGATGGGCCCACCGTCACCTCCAGCTGCTCGGGCGCCATATAAGGCACCTTGCCCTTGATCAGGCCGGTCTGCGTGTGC
>JAYTVG010000801.1:0-1192 GCA_043744135.1 Deltaproteobacteria bacterium
AGGTACACCAGGTTTCGGTGGCGGCTTGTTGACCTTAAACGGCACGCTCACGTTTTTGCGCTCGCCCGAAAAACGCGGCCAGTGCAGCGCAGCCATCGCCTTTTTCACGCACTCGACCACGGGGCGCCCGCGCAGCTCGCGGTTGTCGATGCTGACGTTTGCGGCCTTGCCTTCCTCGGTCACGGTGTAGCTGAGGATCACAGGGGACGGCACATCGGGGTTCGCGTCCATCTCAGCGACGAAACACGCCTTAAACGACGCACTCGCGCCTTTGAGCGGGGCGAGCGCCTGTTCGTTTGTGAGCGTCTCAGGAATTGGACCGCTTTGCTTTGGCTCCTCCGCGCGCGTCGCCACCTTGACGTCGTCTTTGGTGCCGCGGTCATCGGCACGGCTGCTTGCACGTCGCGGTCGGCCCGAGCGGCGATCGCCGTCGGCGCCGTCGTCGGGAGTGTCGGGGGTGGGCTCAGCGCTCGCGACCGCGGCAGCTTTGGGCTCGTCACGTCTCACTTCTGGCGGGCGCTGCGGCAGGTCGACCAGCGGTGGGGACTTGGCGATCCAATCGGCGGTCTTGTCCCACGGCTGCTGCTGCATGACGGTGTGGCCGGCAAACGCGGCGGCTCCCGCAGGTGCTAGCGCGATGGTCGCAAACACCAACGCGCGGGCGACGCGCGCACGGCGCACCTTTGAGGCAAACTCGCGTTCCTCTAGGACACGGCGTTTGTCAGCGAGCGTGGCGTCGTAGGCCGCACGAAACAGCGGCTCGAGTTTCATGGGCTTAAACGGCTGTCCGTCGCGCGCGATTGGGGTGTCCGCCGACAGCGCCCCGCCCTTGATGCGATCGACCAGCACCATCGCGGGCACCGGCCCAAGCACCATGTCATTTTCCTTAAACAGCCATCCACCTTGCGTGGCGTCTTCGTCCTCGCCCTGCCCTGGCTGCGCGTGCTCGTCGTGGGGCGAGGCAGTTGGCGCGACCGCTGTCGGTTGTTTGTTGCGAGACGCGTCGGTGGGGGGCTTTTGTCGTGCCATCGGTGTCGGCATCATCGCGCCATCGCGACCGCCATGCCAAGCTCGTCGGCGCAATGAGCCATCTTCGAGCCGCTGCCGAACCGACTGCAGCGTCACCCCAACGACGCGTGAAGCACCCCCACGGATCGCGGCAGCAGTTCTTGGTGCGCTTTGGCTATGACGG
>JAYTVG010000802.1:0-3796 GCA_043744135.1 Deltaproteobacteria bacterium
GCACCAACGCCGTGCAAACCGCCCGACACCTTGTACGAGTTTTGGTTGAACTTGCCGCCCGCGTGCAGCTCACAAAACACCAGCTCCGTGGTGGGGCGCCCCGAACTGTGCATGTCCGTGGGGATACCGCGCCCATTGTCTTTCACCGACGCCGTGCCGTCGACGTGCAAGCCGACCTCGACCGTGTCCGCGAAGCCCGCGAGCGCTTCGTCGATGGAGTTGTCGACGACCTCAAACACCATATGGTGCAGCGCGCGACCCTCCTGATCTTCGACGTCACCGATGTACATGCCGGGGCGTTTGCGGACGTTTTCTGGGTAGTCGAGCTTTTGGATGCTTTCGGCGCCGTAGTCGTTGGCCTTGTCGGTAGCGAGTGCCGCGACGGCGTCACCGCCGCCACTTGCGCTTGGTGAACCGGCGACTGCGTCTGCGGCGGGGGGAACGGATGCACTCACCACTCAAACCTCCAAGAGGCTCGCACGCGCGTGCGTTCGAGCCGGCTTAACGATAGCGAAATTCACCTCGATCCTGAAGCGCAAACTGCGCCGTGGCGTCGAGAAAACGCGTCGCGTACGCTGCGCATTTTACAGCAGCGCGTACGCGAATTCGAGCGCCCGCTGCATTGACAAAGCACTCGCGTTACCCGTGCCAGCGAGTGTGTCCGCGGTGCCGTGATCGGGGCTCGTGCGCGGCACCGCCGCCCCCCACGTGATGTTGATGCCTTCGCCTCCGACCAACAACTTGTACGGCGCCAGCGCTTGGTCGTGGTGCATCGCGAGCACGGCGTCGGGCGCTGCGACACCGCGCGCGTGGTCGGCAAAAAAGCCGTCAGCCGACACCGGCCCCGCGACGTCCAAGCCGGCGGCCAACGCGCGCGCGATGGCCGGCGAAAGGACGCGCATCTCCTCGTCACCAAACATGCCGCCCTCACCGGCGTGCGGGTTGACGCCCAGCACCACGATGCGCGGGCGCGGCTTGCCGGTGATGCGCACCGTCGCTGCGTGCAGCTGCACCAGCGCGCGATCCAACAACGTCGGGGTGATCGCGTCTGCGACGGATCTGAGCGCGAGGTGCACGGTGGCAAGCCCCATGACGAACGGGCCGCCCGCAAACACCATGAGCGGCGCGTGCGCGCCCGGGCACAGCGCCGCCACCACCTCGGTCTGGCCCGCGTAGTGCACGCCGCTAACCACCAGCGCGGCTTTACGCACCGGTCCGGTGACGATCGCGTCGACATCGCCACGCGCAGCCGCCACGCACGCCTGCGCGAGGGCGTCGGCTTGCAGCGCCAGGTCCGCAGCGCGCGGCTGTCCCCAAGCGCCGAGCTGTGCGTGCGCCTCGGGGGTCGCAAACGACAGCATGCCGAGCACGTTGACCGCGGCGACGTCTGCACCGCGCTGCAACACCGCGGGCGGCCCGAAAAACACCAAGTCCGCGTCGACGACGCTGCGCACAATGGCACGCGCCAACAGCTCGGGCCCGACGCCGCACGGGCACCCGGCCGTGACGCCGATGCGCCTACGCACGCTCGCGCAACACCACCATGCGGGTGTTGTCCTGCAGCACAACGTGCGGCCCGTGCGCCGTGTGCGCCGACACCGCCCAGGTATCGCCACGGTGGAGGTCCGTCACGACGCCATCTCGCATGAAACGCACGCAGCCTTGCAGCACGCGTCCGCGCTCACCGCACGGCTGCACCGACGCTGGAATGACCGCCCCCCGCGGCGCCTCCACGACATCAAGCGTGCGCCCGTCCTGCTCGCCTAAGCGCGCGATGCGCAAGCCGGGAAGCCCTGCCACCTCGACAAAGCGGTCCCCATGCAAGTGCAGCTGTTCAACCACGGTGGTGCTGTGTGTCATGAGCCCTCGATGTCATCTTGCACGCTACCACACGTACGGCCGCGTCGATGTAGTTGTTAGTGCGACTGTTGCGACGCGAGATCGGTCCGCAACGTGACCGATGCCTGTGCGATAAGCACGTATCCCTTTCAGTGGCCGTCCAACCACATCTCGGAGTGTCTATGAGCTTTCTCGGATCCATCGGCAAAGGCATTTGGAACGCGGCCACATCACCAATCCGCTTGGTGACCAACGCCGCGAAAACGGTGGGAAACGCGCTGTTGGTGGTGAAGGACATTGTCACGCTGCCGTTCGGCGGCGGGGCGAACCTTAAAAACGACCTCAAAGACATGGGCAAGGCCGCGGTCGGTACCGTGTTTGCCGGTGTGGAATCCGTGCTCACCTACGGCACCTTCGGCGTCGGCGGTGCGCTGCTGGGCGGCGCGCGCGGTGCGGCCACTGGCCTGGTTGTGGAAAACGCTGCGCGGATCGGCATCACTGCAGGGGCGCGCAGTGGTGTCGCGTCGGCGTTTGTCGGTGGCATGATTGAAAACGGCGTCACGAACTAGGGTTGATGAAATCCTTGCCTCGTTGTTAACGTCACGGGCGGCTGCGAGCCGCCCGTTGCTTTTTCTCTGGTTAACTTCTGTGACGTGAGGACCAGCATGCCCAGCCCAACGCCCGAACAGCTCGAAGTGACCGACGAAGCTCTGTCGAATCTGGATCAAGCCATCGCCGCAGGCAATCTGCATCCGATTTTGAAGCCGGTCCTGCTCCTCATGCAAAATGACGACGGCAACTGGTGGCCCGATCAGATGCCGATGGAGCGGGTCACGACGATCAAGGAGTTGCTGGAGGCGGCACATGCGGAGAAAACCATCAACAAAGCGTTGTTCGATCTGCTGCGCGCGTCGACGGTGATTCACAAAAAACCTGGCGCGCAAACGGTCGGGCTTCACCTGATGGCGCTGTGCGAAAATTGCATCGTCGAAAAGAACCTGCTCGCCCAATTCAAGCGTGATGCCGAGTTTGCGCCGGGCGACTTGGACAAGGCGAAAGACATGGTCGGCGCGAAACCGACTGCGCAGCCCGCAAAAGTGGGCGACAAACCGCCCGAGGGTTCGCTACGCGTCGATCAGATCACGCCCGGCGGCAAGCGCCGTTTGTAGCTGATCACGCGCACGGTCGTCAGCGCTGTGCCGGGTGCACCGCCAACACCACACACGAGATGTTGTCGAAGCCGCCTGCGCGGTTGGCGAGCACCACGAGCTCAAACGCCGCGCGCGCCGGGTCTGCAAACTCCATCACGGTGTCGAGCATGCGCTTGTCGGCGTCGACGGGGTTTGCGCCCGCACCCGCGGCAAAGTCGGCGATGCCGTCGCTGCAGATGAGCACCCGATCGCCCGCCAACAAACGCACGCGAAACACCTCGGGCTCAAACGGATCGGGGCGGGTGTTGCCGTCCTCGTCGATAATGACGCGGCCTACCACGCGGGTGAGCGCCGTCCCCATCGACACCGCGGCGGCATCTTTAAAACCCAGGCCCATACGCAACGCGTCGGTCGCGCGGTCATGGTCGACGCTGATTTGCTCGATGGTGCCGTCACGGATCAAATAGGCGCGCGAATCGCCAAGGTTGCCGACGGTGGCCTCGCCGTGCACCACAAACATCGCCACCAGCGTTGAGCTCATGACCTGGTTGGGTTCGTTGGGCAGCGGGGTGTATTTGGCGTTGACCTCTGCGCTGATCTTTTTGCCCGCCGACCGTGAGATTTGCTTCATCACGTCGGCACGCTGGGAATGGTTCAGCTGCAGCGCCGCTTGGCCGCCCTTTTCTAATGCTTCCCAGCGCTGAAACGCGGCCACCTCGACTTGTTCGGCGGCAAACGCGCCGTCACCGAATTTAGAGCGCGAAACGCCATCCGCGATGACGTAAAAACCGATGCGCCCGGTGCCG
>JAYTVG010000803.1:0-3792 GCA_043744135.1 Deltaproteobacteria bacterium
CAAAAACGCTACCAGTCTTGATCTTTTCCATATACTCGCGATAGCGGCGATTCCAGGTGGTGGACTCGACCACTTTCTCCTTTTTACGCAAGATCTTAAACACCTCCTCGGCCTCATCCGAAGAGATGATTTCACGCATACCAACGGCTTTGACGTTCGAGGTAGGAATCAGCACTTTCATGCCATTGTCGAGGATTTTAAGCACATAAAAAGTCATCTCGTGGCCTGAGATTTCTTTTCTTTCAATGCCGACAACCTCGGCGACCCCATGTGCTGGGTAGACGGCTTTGTCGCCAACCTTAAACGTATCCATCAACGCTCCAAATCTACGACCAAAACAACAACCATGGTAGCCACGCGACCAGCACGGGTGCACGCCCTTGCCAACCCAGCGGTGGGATACCATCTCCCTGGCTGTGATGCGAGCTTTGCGCTGTTTGCCCCCTCCCTGCGTGACCGCCTTGTCGCTGTGGCTCGCCCTCGCTGGCGGCGCGCGCGCGCAGGTGGGCGGCAACAACCCGGGGCTGCCGCAGCTGCCGGGGGTCGCCGCGGCGCGCGGTGAAGCAGCCGACGCCGTGCGCACGCCCGACGCGGCGCCGAGTGCATCCCGCGCCAGCGTCGATGGCACGAGCTTAATCGGGCTGCGCGAACCGACCTCGCGACAGGTGCGCACGCTCGCTGCAGTGCTCGCGAGTTTACAGGGGCAAAACGCCGACTTGCAGATCGCCAGTGAGCGGCTGGTGCAGTCTGAGGCCGGGGTGCGGCGGGCGTGGTCGTTTTTGTTGCCGCAATTGTCGCTGGGCGGCTCGTACACGCACACGTGCACGGGGGGCACCAGCGGCATCGACTGCGCGGATCGCAGCACGCAGCTCGTCAACAAAGACCAGCTCGAGCAGCAGGCGGATTTGTTTGATGGCATCAGCGATTTGTTGCTTGCGGTCGCGGACGGAGCGCAAAACCCCGACGATGAAGCGAAGCTACGCGCCGACGCTGCCGACCTCAAAAACGCCGCGAAGGGGGTGCGCGCGACCGACACCACGCCGGTGGTCGTGCAACCCGCCAGCGTGTGGGCCGGGGCCGCAACGCTGACGCTGCCGATCTTTAACGGGCGGTCGATCCCGCTCATGATGAACGCGTACTCGGCCGTAGAGATTGCGACCGCGGCGCGCCAACAGGTGCAAAACGCCCTCGTGTACTCGGCAATGCGTACGTATTTGGCTGCCGTCACCGCAAAAAAACTCACGGCCACCAGCGTCGCCCAGTTGGCGCAGGCGCAGCGCCACCTGGAGCTTGCCACCGCGCGCGTGCAGACGTCGACGGCGCCGCCGCTGGCCCAAAAGCGCGCCGAGCTCGACGTGTTGCGCGCGCGCCAACAACTCGACAGCGCGCAGGCCAGCTACGACACCGCGGTCGCAGCACTTGGCTTGGTCATCGGCGTCGATGAGGCCTTTGAGGTTGACGACGTCGTCACGCTGCCGACGCTTGCCAAAGGCGCGCCCGACGTACACACCGCCGCCGGTGTCGACGCACTCGCCGAGCTAGCGGTTGACACGCGGCCCGACCTCGTCATGCAGCGCACCGCGCTGCGCGTGGCCGAACATCAAGTGACGGACGCGTGGATGATGTTTTTGCCGAGCGTCAACTTGCTCGCGCGCGCGTCCGTGTCGTCGTTTACTTCTGGCTTTGTCAAAGACCCCGTCACCGGCACCTTAGTCATTAGCGCGACGTTGCCGTTGTACGACGGTGGCGCGCGCTACGCGGCGATGCGCGACTCGACGTCAAAGGTGCGCGAGGAGACGATCGCGCTGCGACAGCTGCAAGAGCGCGTCCGTGCGCAAGTGCGCGGCAACGCTCGCGACGTCGCAGTGCGCGCGCGCGCGGCTGCGCTGGCGCAACAGACAGTCGCAGTCGCCGACGTCGCCGTGCAGCAAGCTGAGGCAATGTTTGAGGTGGGGGCCGGCACCGCCAGCGACGTCAGCGATAGCCAGTTGCGCTTGTTCATCGCCCAGTCCGATGTGCTGCGCACTGAGCTCGACTTGGCTCTTGCGACCACCGGCCTCGTGTACGTCAGCGGCATGTCGCTGCTGGACAGCGCGCAGGGCCCGCGAGCACCGTAACTTGATCGCTACCGTGCGATCGCTACCGTGGGATCGCTACCGGGCGAGCTGTTGCAACAGCGCCTGCACGTCGTCACGTGCGTCCAAAGTGGGGTCGCGCGCCAGCACCACACGCAGATCGCCGCGCGCCTTATCGCGCTCACCCATGACGAGGCGCACGCGGGCGCGCGCCAACAGCGCGTCAACCGCGGGATCGCCCGAAAAGCGCGACAACACTACCGCGCGATCGTAGTGCGCCTCAGCCAGCGCAAAGTCCGCTAGCGCGTCTTCAGCGAGGCGACCGGCGGCGAACGCGAGAGTGCGCACGGCGGCATCGTCGGGGAACGCCAGCTCGAAGTCCTCGCACGCGTCGACAGCGGCGCGGTCGCGCCACAACAACAACGCCCGCTCGCACCGCAAGCGCAGGCTGCCCGCCGAGCCCTCGGTCTTGAGCGCGGGTGCGACCGTCGTAAACGTCCCAGGGGAATCCCGCAGCAGCTGGGCTAACGGCTCAAGCGCAGCCTCCCCCGACGCCAGCGCCCGCATCAGAGCTTGCGCCGCCAACTCAGGTTGATCGTCGCGCACAAACCGCGCCGCCCTCGCCAACAGCGACGACGGTAACGCATGCACCTTGGCGCTGGCTTTAAGCGGCTGCGCGGCGATTGCAGCGGGGGCACCGATCGATTGTGACGCGGGCGCTGCGCGAAGTGCGGTCGCGGCGTCGCGTGGCACAACGGTGTGCGCGCCGAGGTCGTCGGCGTCGGGCGCGCGCGCCAAAAACATCCACGCAGCCGCAGCACTCAACACGCCCGAGGCGACGGCGAGCGCCGCTGCGGCCCAGGGCGACACACGCGCCGAGGCGCTCACGTCGATGCGCGCCATCAGCGTCCGCTGTGCCCGCGCAGCCTCGAGCGCGGTGGGCGACGCCACCACCAACGCAGCGCTGCGGATGGCGCGAAACGCGGCCAGATCCGAGGCGCACGTGATGCACGATTGTAGGTGGCGTTGCTCGTGCTGCAGCATCGGTTCGTCGCACGCCACCGCCCACTGGCGCGCGTCGTCAAGGTGCGCGAGCGCGTCGGCGGAGCTCAGGGCGTGTCGTGTTGAAGGGTTACGCATGTTCAGATCCATCGGGCGCGCGGCCCGCGAACAAATCGACAAAATCGGGGTGTTTGCGCAGCAGGACGGCCAGCTCGCGGCGGGCGTGAAACAAGCGGGTGCGCACGGTCGCGTCGGGAATTTGCAAC
The DNA here is from genome assembly GCA_043744135.1 of Deltaproteobacteria bacterium. Taxonomy (GTDB): domain Bacteria; phylum Myxococcota; class UBA727; order UBA727; family VGSZ01; genus JAYTVG01. Next base: position 3,344 of record JAYTVG010000803.1, read on the forward strand.
ACATCGGCAATCTCGGTGGACGACAGCCCGTCGAGATCGGCCAACACAAACACCACGCGTTTTTTTTCCGTCAGCTGGCTCACAACCGCGGCCAACGCGCGCTGGTGACGCGCCCGCTGCGTCTGTTCGTCTGGGCTGTGCGCGCCTTGGGCCCACATCGGTACGCGCGCATGCGTGTCGTCGCCATCAAACAGCAAGCGCTTGAGCTTCCTACGGGTGGAAAAGCACGTGTGGATGGCGATGCGGGTCAACCACGTGGAAAATCGACTGCGCGACTCAAACCGGTGGATGCCCCGCCAGGCCTCCATAAACGCCGTCTGCACCGCGTCGTCGACCTCGGCAGGGTTGCCGAATTGGCCGCCGCCCAGCAACCGCATGCACATCGCGCGCACCCGACCGTGATGGCGCCCAAACAACACTGCAAACGCGCGCTTGTCGCCACTTTGCGC
>JAYTVG010000804.1:0-3790 GCA_043744135.1 Deltaproteobacteria bacterium
CGTCGCCATCGACCTCGGCCGCGGCACCACCGCCCGCTTGCCGTGGTTGGTGGAGGTGCGCGCGCAAGACGCCCTCGGCAATCTGTCAGATGCAGCGCGCGTCAGCATCGTGCGCGACGGCAATCGCCCTGACGTGCCGCGCAATGTGCGCGTCTCCGCCGCACGCGACCGGGTTTTCGTCGCGTTTGACCCGCCGGCCGTCAGCGTCGACGTCGACGGCGCCACCAGCTACCTCGTGAGCTACGGACTCAGTGCGCGGTTCGACGACTCGGTCGCGGGCTGCTCCAGCAGTGGCGCTCCCGACGGCCCCGACGGAGCGTTTTTCGCTGTCGAAGGTCCAAGCCCGATCGCCACGACGCAAACGCAGCAGACGTTGTCGGGCTTGGTGCCCGGCACCGAGCTATTCATCTATGTCGCGGCCGTCGATGCAGCCGGCAACGCCAGTTGCTTTTCAAGTGTCGTGCAGGCGCGTCCCGACATCGTCACGTTTGCGCGCCAAAGCGATCGCGGGCCCAGTGTGGCGCAGGCGCTCGCGGTGCTGCCGCTGCCACGTTCGACGGCTGGGGCGCTCGCGGCCGGTTACGTTGTCATCAGCACCGCTAGCAGCTTGGTTGTGGACGCGCTCGGCGTGTCGCATGTGCTCGACAGCAATGCACTAGGCGTGGACGTGCAAGGTGCCTCGTTGGTGTTGGCGGCGGGTCTGCTCGGCGTCACCCGCGTCACGCTCGACGCTGACGGGGCACCACAATCAACAAGTGTGGACAGTGGTGGCGACGTGCGCAGCGTGAGTGCGCAGCCAGGCTTGGTGCTCAAAGCCGCTGGCAGTGCGGGACTGTTTGCCAACGACAACCAGGTGGCGTCAGGTGAATTCATCTTCGCGCAGCCGCTGGCTGACGTCGTGGTTGCGCTGCGGGGCACCGGCAACAGCACCGTCGCGTTGCTTGATCGCGCGGCCGGCTTCGTCGATATCGACACGCTGTTGGTCGCACAGCCCGATGCGACCGCGCTGGTGGATCGGACGCTCGTGATGTTGCAGGGCGGCGGTGTCGTGGCGGTCAACCTCGACACCTGCCTGACGGCACCGGCCGAAGGTTGCTTGAGCGCGAGCCCTAGGCGCATATTGCCGGCCGGTGAGGTGCCGACAGCGATCGGTGCGCTCGACGGCTTGGTCTTGGTCGCAACCGTTCAAGGCTCGGTGTTTGTGTTGCAGCTCCCGACGCTACAGGCCATCGGCCGTATCGGCATGGGCGCCGAGGTGCGCGCGCTGGTCGCTGACGACCTCGGTTTTTGCGCGGCGCTTAACGGCGTCGCTGCGACCGACACTGCACCAGGGCACGAGCCCGTCATCGCGTGCGCGTCGGTCGCCACGTTTCCGCTGCAAGACAGCGAGGTCCGGCTGGCAACCCAAGCAGCCGCCACGCGCGCGGTGGTGGTGCCGGGGCGCGCGCTCGTCGCCGCGGGCGCGTCGGTGCTCGACGTGCGTTTGGCGACGGACAGCGTAACGGGCGTTGAGCTTCAAAGCGACGTCGCGGACCTCGCGGTGTTTGGGCGCGACGCGATCGCACTCGATGTGCAGGGCAAGGTGTGGTTGCTGCGTGACGCGGTGGCTGCGCTTGAAATCGGCGATCTGCGCGCGCTTGGTGCCGATATCGGCGAGGCACCGTACACGGGGTTCATCGCGACTGACGGCGACCAGTTGCTGGTTGTGACGCGTGCCCAAGACGCGGTCACGACCATCACGCGCGCGAGCGTCGTCGTCGCTGCGAACGGCAACGTGACCCTAAGCGCGCCGTTGGCAACGCTTCTTCCCGACACGCAAGCAGTGACCGACCTGTTGGTGCACCGCGGTACTGCGTCCGTCGCCACCGCGCCGCTGGGGATGATGCTGGTGGACACGACCACGCTTGCCATCGCACCACAGAGCATCCCGCCAGGCGAGCCCGATAGCGCGGCCGTGGCCGCAGTGCTGCTCAACGGCAACATCGCGGCGCCTACCCACGACGCCACCGGCGCAGGTGGGTTCGTGCGCACCACCGACGCCGGCTTTGTCGGACTGGCTTCACAGGCACCCGAGGGCATCAGCGGTGCCGTTTCGGCGGGGCGTTTTTTGGCCGTGACGACATCATCGACCGGTGCGTACCTGCTGGTGGGCGACGGCGTCACACAACCCCTGACTCCCATCTTGGCGTTTCCATCGGTGGCGAGCGCCGTCGAGTTGGCGGTCAGCAGCCGCGGGCTCGTCGTTGCCGACGGGCTCGCTGGTGCCGCGCTGTTGCGGGTGCGCTAGTCAAACGTCGACACGGGTGTCTCGCTTTTGATGACCATCGCGACGGCGCGCGCGCGAGCCTGCCATGATGCGTAACCCACGAGCAAAGCGCGCGCCGTTGGCCGTTTCGACCGCTAAGGAGATTTCGTGCAGAAGTATTTCGGTGTCGCTGGCATCATCGCCCTAACCGTCGCTGCGGAGCCGGCGCACGCCGTCACGTCAATCACGTCGAGCGCCATCGCGCCAGCAAGCGCCATCGCTGGCGGCTTCGCCGTCGCTGCGGGCAACGCGCTTGGCGTCGAGTTCACCGCCGTCGGCCTCGCTTTCGGCTTCGGCGTCGCTTGGCAGCTCGAAGCGCGCAACTTCAACTCTGCAGTGGGCATTTGCACCGGGTTGTTTTCACCTGTGAACACGACGTTTTTGCCGGGCTTGAGCTTTCAAGGGAATACCAACCAAAGTGGCGGTGCACAAAACGACAAAGCGCTGTTGCGATGGACCCCGGAGATGACCGCGGCGATGGTGGGGCGCTACCAGTGCTTTCGCGTTACCGCGACCGACGTCAGCACCGCGACCACCGCGCAATTTCTTATCGACGTGCAAAAGGCGGGCGGAGAATCGCCGTCGCTGTTGGCGCACAGCCTGAGCGTGGTGCCCGGCAACCCGGTACCCACCAAGGCCGCCATCCACGCGCGCAACGGGCGCTACTTTGCATCGACACCGCTCAGCAACAACGTGGAGCTCGTGAGTTGCCCGGCGGGAGGCGGTTGCACCCCACCGACGTTGCCGCCGTGGGCGCTGGGCATGGACACGCGCGATCGCTTCGGCGTGTTGCTGCAGCCGCCATCAGGCACCACCACCGGCGGCTGGGTGTTTCGCGCGCGCATGCCGCCGAGCAACGGGGAATTCGAACCGAACTTCTCGCCCGCAACCGCCGATCCACTCACTCCCGGCGCCGCGCTGTTTGGTAGCCTCAGCGCCTCCGACGTCGACTTTTATTATTTTGAAGCCAACGGCAACAACATCACCGTCGCGTTTGCCGGCACGTGCCCCGTCAGCGGCACGCGCTTGTCGTTTGCCAACGGTGCCGCCGCCGAGATCTCGACCGTCGTGTCTACCGTTGGCACGCCGTGCCCGTCGATGACGTTTCCGCTCGGCACCGGGCGCTTGTTTGTCAAGGTGACGCGTTCAGACGCATTGACGACGTCATACCAGTTGGCACTGTCGATGGCGGGGACACCGTTGCCCGCGGAATTTCGCGACTTCAAAGTCGAGGTGTTGGCGCCGACCGCATCTGAGAGCTTCGCTGTGCGCTCGAGCGCCGCATCGGTGAACATCTCGGATGAGTTTGAAAGCGTGAACAACTCGTTTTCACTGGCGCGCAGCCAAGGGTTTGAGCCCGTCGAAGGCCGCATCGAACCGGTAGGCGATCAAGATTTGTTTCGCTTCGCGGGGCGCGCGAACGTGGGGCTGAGCGTCACCGACGAGCTGCTGTCGTGTCCTGGCGATGTCACGGTGGCTGTGCTG
>JAYTVG010000805.1:0-13373 GCA_043744135.1 Deltaproteobacteria bacterium
TGTACAGCTGCGGCGACGGCACGCGCATCGGCAGCTTGAGCGGCTTTTGAATCGGCACATCGGCGGTGGCGCGCCCACCAGCCTCTAAAATATGCCCGAAGATACCAAACGCGATGTGCTCTGAGGTGATGAGCTCCTGCAAATTCTCGTCGCCAACGTTGCCGGCCTCGTCGGCGAAATCGAGCGCGAATTTACCGCGACCGCGAGGTGGACCATGCGCGGTGAGGATGACCGGTTCGCCTTTTTTGCGCGCCGCAGCAGCAAACGCGCGCAACTCTTCGGTGTTGTCCTTGTCGTAGCGACACGCCGCGGGCTTGACGTATTTGATGTTGGACCAGCCCGGGATGCTCAACAGGTGCACGCCGCCCAAGTCCAAATGCCGAATCAAATTCAAGTTCACATACGCCGGGGCGCTGGCATTGACCGCGTCGAGTGCTGCGGTGAGCGCGCTTGTCCACTCGATATTTCCCGAGTGGATCAACACCGGCACGGTGGTCTCTTGTGCGATCATCTGCGCCACCTGATCGAGTTCGTTTGACTCGCCCAAATCGCCGTTGACGAGGACAAACTGCACGTTGGCCTTTTTGAATTCCTTCTGCGCACGCTTGATGTTGGCGCGCGTTTGCGCTTCAGCGTCTTTGGGCGCGCCGAGGATGCCGATGCGCAAGCTGGCGCCCACGGCATCTTTCAAGCGCGCGCTGCTGCCCTCCACCACAAACGTGCTGCCTCGCACCGTCACCGTGGCGGGCTCTTTGAGCGTGTAGATCGGGCCGGGACATTTGTGGCCGATCGACGCGCTGATCTGATCGTACGTGCTCGGCAACTCCGGCGCCTCTGTCTGCACGGGCGGCGGTGGCGGTGGCGGTGCCGGCTTCGGTGCGGGCTTGGGCGTCGCACAGCTCGTCAACACAGCGCACAGCACCGCCAGCGACAACACCGACGACGCCGTGCGCGTCATGACGACAATCTTTCGCGCGCACTTACGACCCGTGCGCGCGCCACGTTGACGTCGTCATCCATCGCGATCAAATGCCCCATTTTACGCCCCACGCGCGCCTCCACTTTGCCGTACAAATGCAGCTTGATGTTGGCGTCTTGTAGCGCCGCTGCGAAGTTCGGCTCGCGCGCGCTGCCGTCGACGTTAAACCACGCGTCACCGAGAATGTTGGCCATGGCCGCCGGTTGAAACATGCGCACGTCGCCCAGCGGTAAGTTGCACACCGCACGCAGCTGCTGCTCAAACTGGCTCGTCACGCACGCATCCAGCGTAAAGTGCCCCGAGTTGTGCGGGCGCGGCGCAAGTTCGTTGACCACCAACTTGCCCGCCGCACTGCCGTCGTCGACCAAGAACATCTCGACCGCGAGCAAGCCGACGAGATCGAGGCTCTTTGCGACGCTGATGGCGAGGTCGACGGCGTGCTTGCGCGTGTGCTCGTTGATACGCGCCGGCGCCACCGTCACGTCCAAGATGTGGTTGGTGTGGTGGTTTTCAGCGACGTCAAAGCAGCGCACCGAACCGTCTTGCGTGCGCGCCACGATCACCGATAGCTCGAGCGCAAACGGCACAAAGCCCTCAAGCACGCCCATCGGCTGGCCCAAGCGTTGCCACGCCAGCTGCACGTCGTCGGCCGTGTTGATGCGCGTTTGCCCTTTGCCATCGTAGCCAAAGGTCGCGGTCTTAAACACGCTCGGCATGCCGAGGCTGAGCACTGCCGCCATCAACTCGTCGAGCGATTGCACCGCGCGAAACGGCGCGACCGGGAAGCCGTGCGTCGACAAAAAAGTCTTTTCACGTAAGCGGTGACGGGTGGTGTCGAGCACCAGTGGCGCTGGCCGCACCGTCACGATCTCCGCCACCGCTTGCAGCGTGGCGTACGGGATGTTTTCAAACTCGAAGGTGACGGCGTCGACGGCGTGCGCGAGTTTTTTGGCGGTGTCGATGTCGTCGTAGCGCGCGCTCCACTCCACGTCGGCGACCTGGCCGGTCGGGCAGTCGGGCTCGGGATCGAGCGCATGCACGCGGTAGCCCATGCGCCGCGCCGCGATAGCGAACATGCGCCCGAGCTGACCACCGCCCAAGATGCCGATGGTGCTGCCGGGGGCAATGACGACTTCGCGTTTCACCGCACACCGCGTTTCGCACGCGGTGGTACCGCTGCGGGTAGTGGCGTCGACCTGCGTGCCGCTTGCGTTTGCGCCGCACGCCATGCATCGACGCGCGCGCGCAACGGCGCGTCCGTGAGCGCTAAGATCTGCGCCGCCAACAACGCCGCGTTTTTTGCGCCCGCGTCGCCGATAGCCAGCGTCCCGACCGGCACACCGCCAGGCATCTGCACGATGGACAGCAGCGAGTCCAGGCCCGACAGCGCGCGCGATTGCACCGGCACGCCCAGCACCGGCAGCGAGGTGGTCGCAGCGATCATGCCGGGCAGATGTGCAGCGCCCCCAGCGCCCGCGATAATCACCCGCACGCCGCGCGCCTCGGCCGCTTGTGCGTACGCGATCGTGTCGTGCGGCATGCGATGCGCAGACACCACCTGCATCTCGCACGGCACGTGCAGCATCTTGAGCAATGCGTGCGCATGCTGCATGGTCGGCCCGTCTGAGGCGCTACCCATCACGATGCCCACGCGCGGTGCGCCTGACAGCTTGTTTGTTGGCGGACGCGACGGCATAAACGCGGTTATCGCACACGCCTCGCTGCGACGCTATTTCACACGAGGGCACAAACCTTCGGCGACATGCCGCGCTACGGCGCCGCCGCGTCATCAGGCCAAGCGGCACCACTGTCGATCCACTTGCGCAGCGTCTCAATCTCCGACAGCGCCAGCAGCTTGCCCTTTGACGGCATCACGTCTTCGTCGTCGGCGGGCAGCGAGACGTATTTGAACAACAACGACGTTTTGGCGTCGCCCGGCACAATGGCCGCGCCGGTTTCGCCCCCCTTCATCGCGAAGCGTTTTTTGTCCAAGCGCAGGCCGCTTTTGCGCTTCTCCGCCCCGTGGCATTTGGTGCAGCTGCGATCGAGCAGCGGTTTGATGTGCGTCAAGTAGTCGGGCTTGTCGGGCGTCGCTCCCTCGGGGAAACGGTCGCGCGCGGCGATATCGGCGGCCTCGTCACCGTCCGTGGCAGCGACGGGCGCGTCATTGTGGTCGCCGTCCGTGGACTTTTTGACGTCGCTGTCGGCGTCGCTCGCGCGCACAAAGCCCGCGGTGAAAAAATCGTCGCCGTGCACCAAGGTGCCGCCGCGGTGTGCGGTGATGACGACGGCGGCCATCGCCAGCAACAGCGACGGCAACGCAACCTTGCGCCAGCGCTTTTTGAAATACACAAACGTGCACAGCGCGAGCAGTGCGGTGGCGCCGATGCCGAGGTTTCTGTGCAGCTGTGCCTTGGCGAGCTCGTCGCCGTGAAATCCCTCCGTGTCTGCGTAGGCAAGGCCACTGATGACCGCCACCACCGCCGATGCGGTGCACAACACCAACAACGCGCGCACCACATCGATGCGACGATCGTGCGCGATGCGTTTGCGCAACACCACCTCGATAACGACAACCGCGATGACGAGCGCGATGGGGAAGTGCAGCACCAGATTGTGCAAGCGCGAGACGACAGCGACGACGGTGTTCAAGCGAGCCTCATGTTCACGTGGGACCCATCAGTGCTGGGATCGGGTCTTTTTCGATGAGCGCGACGGGGTCGAGGCCGGCCATCGCGAGCACGGTGGCCAGGCCGTGGCCCATCTCGAGGTCCTCGACGCCGCGCTTGAGGCTGCCGTTTTGTGGGTTCATCTTGACGGGATTTACGCCGCCATCGCATTCACCAAAAACCGTCACGCCACCTCGCGTCTTGCGCACGCCTTTGCCGATAAACAGCATGGAGTTGGCGGGCCAGTGGTGTTTGCCACCGAGCTCATTTTTAAACGGCTCGCGTGAAAACTCCGACGTCACAACAACGGTGGTGTGATCGAGCAATGTTTTGCCGCCAGGCATCGCCTCCGCTTGCAGCCCCGCGCAAATCTCAGCCACGGTCTTCATGCCGAGCGCCACTGCACTTCTGTGCCCTGCGTATTGGCTTTTGGTGTGCGCGTCGAACTCGCCGGTGCCCACCGTGATCACGGGCGCGAGGTCGTATTTCACCGCCTGCACCGCAAGCTTGGCATTCTTGCTGTTTTTGACGACGTCGGTGTTGAGCAAGGTGTTGCGCAGCTGGGTCGCGGATGGTGAGTCAAGCACGTGACGCGCGAGGTCCGCGTGCGTGTCAAACTGCTGTGGCAGTGGTGATGCGCCGCCGGACGACGCTGCGAACATGCGATCCTTCTCAGCCAGCGCGCGCTGCACCTCTGTGCGCAGCTTGCCGTCAAAGCCGTGCCACGACAACAACGTCTGCAGCTGGCCAACGCTGCCGACGCGCAATGGCTCGTACAACTCAGGCATGGCGTTGCCGCGAAAGCTCGCCGGCCGCATCGTGTCCGTCGACAGGTTTGCGATCTCATAGACATCACCGAGCCGCTGCGCGAGCAACGCTTGCACGCTGGGCACGCCGGGGGTGGCACCCGCGCCGGGAGGGCGAAACTTACCAGTGCACATGCGGACGCGCGCTTGCGGGTGATTGAGCGCGTCACAATACACGCCGCGCAAAATCCCCATGCTTCCCATGTGCGCTTTGAGCGCTTGCATGTCGGGCCCGAAACGGTGGCCACCCACTTCAAACGTTTCGTCGTCGTCATAGGGCACATACAGCCCAGGCCGTTTGTCGACGGGGTCGGTGTGCAGCATCAAGTCCCAGCCGCCGAGCATGAAATAAAACACGAAGTAGTGGTCGGTGCGGCGATTGACTGCCGGCCCGCACGCGCTCGCCAACGTCAGCCCCACGCCGGGGAGCGCCAGCGCGCCGCCGGACAACGCGGCGCGCGCCAAGAAGGTTCGGCGGTCAAGCACCATGGGCCCGATGTAACAGCGCGCTTGCCCATCGACAACTGCGCTGTGCGTCGTCGCTGCTGTCGGTGGCTACTTGGTGGTCGGTTCAGCGCCGAGCGCTATGTCGCGGTGCACGACGCGCGCCTCGTATCCGAGCGCGGCCATGCGCGCCGCGAGCTCAACTGCGATGGCGGGCGATCGGTGCCGCCCGCCTGTGCAACCGATGGCAACCGTCAGGTACGCTTTGCCCTCTCGTGCGTAGCGCGGCAACAAAAACGCCACCATCGCCTGCGCGTGCTGCAAAAATGCCTGCGCGTCGGGCTGCTCCAACACAAACGCGGCGACCGGCGCTTCGGTGCCGTTGTGCGGCCTGAGCTCAGGGATGAAAAAAGGATTCGGCAAAAAACGCACGTCAAAGCACACGTCGAGCTCTTGCGGCAGGCCGTGTTTAAAACCGAACGACTCCACGGTGACCAGCAAACGGCCGTCGCTGTCTTGGCCAAAGCGCTCGGCGATTTTGCCTTTGAGCGCGTGCACCGACAGCTCACGCGTGTCGATAATGACGTCGGCACGCATGCTGACGTCAGCGAGCAGCGCACGTTCGCGCGTGATCGCAGCCAACACACCCGCGCGCGCGCCGTCCGGGCTGACGTCGAGCGGATGGCGCCTGCGCGTCTCTTGAAAGCGTCGCACCAGCGTGTCGTCGTTGGCGTCCAAAAACACCAACGACAAGTCCACGCCACGCGCGCGCAAACGATCCCAAGTGCTGCCAAATTCCGCGAGGAACCGTGCTTCGCGCGCGTCGATGACGAAGGCGAGCTTGCGTTGTTGTGCACCTGAGCTGTCCGACAACGCGATCAGCGTATCGATGAGCTGTGGCGGCAAGTTGTCGACGACAAAAAAGCCCAGGTCTTCAAGCGCGCGCGCCGCCGTGGTCTTGCCGGCCCCCGCCATCCCCGACAACACGACGATCTGGCGGTTCATCTGTGCAGGCTATAGCGAATCGGGCGACCTTCACAGCGCGCTGCCAGTTCAAGCGCGTTGACGGGGCACCACGGTGATGGGTTCGCCTTCACGCAAACAAGCGATCGCACTGGCGTCCATGTCAAACGTGTCGCTGAGGTGGGTGAGCCGCATGCGCGCGCGCAGCTCGGCCGGTAACGCCGCTAGCGTTTCGTAAGGCGTGTGCGCGGGCCCAAACCCTGCCTCGTGCACCATCAGATCGGCCTGCGCGAGCCATGCAAACAAAGCCGCATCAAACGCGGTGTCGGCGGAAAATGACACGCAGGTGTCGCCCGCTGTGACGCGCAGCGCGAAGGTCGGGATGTGGTGGATGGTGCGGTGCAGCTCGATCGCAAACGGACCGATGTGCGTGATGGCCTGCTCGCTCGCCACCACGATGTCAGCAACGTCCGTCAGACCGAGCTGGTGGAAGGTGCCGTCATCCATCAGCAGCTGGTGCATGCCCGCGAACAAATGCCCCTGCCATAGATGTTGCTGAACCTCCGCGTGCATCACGAGCTTGCCCTTGCGGCCCAAGGCAAAGCGCTGAAACCACAAAAAGCCCTCGAGGCCGCTGGCGTGGTCGGCGTGGAGATGCGTCACCACGCACGCCGTGACATCGCTGACGTCAACGCTGAGGCCGGACTTTTGCTGCGCGTCGTGCATGACCTTGCGCAGCGGATGCGGGCAGTCGATGAGCAGCACCGCGCCGTCATACAACAGCGCACTTGAGCACGAATGATGCAGAGCGGAAAACGCATCGCCCGTGCCCAGCGGCAACAACGTCAGGCTCATGCAGCACCGCGCACATGCAGCTGCTGCACCAACGCGGCTGCAATATTGGGCGGACACAGCTCGTGTAGATCCTGGCCGCGCAGCGCCGCTTGCTTGAGCGCCGACGAGCTGACGTCTGACAAGCGCGACTCGGCAGGCAACAACACCGTTTGCACATCAGCGGCAAGGGCGCGGTTTTGTTGCGCGAGGGTGGTCTCAAACGTCGCGTCTGAGGCGCCACGAATGCCGCGCACCAAAAAGCGCGCGCCGATCTGCTGCGCGTACGTCACCACAAAACCGTCGGTGCTGTCGACGCTGACGTTGGGCATGCGCTGCACACACTCCTTGATGAGCGCGACCCGCTGCGCAACCGTAAACAGCACGCGCTTGTCGGGGTTGTCGGCGACCAACACGCGCACAAAGGAAAAGATGCTGGCGGCTTGCGACACCACCGAAAGGTGACCAAAGGTCATCGGATCAAACGTCCCCGCGTACACGGCAATCATCGGCTCCTCCGGGCTTTTTTTAGTTGCGCCAACGCCAACCACACGTCGACCAGCTGGTGTAGCGCCGGTGCGGCACTGCCCCTGGCGAACAGTTTGGGCGCCACTGACGCCGTTAAAAACGCACCTTGCATGCCGTTGTACAACAACAGCGTGAGCGCGTTGACGTTTGCGGCGGGCGCGCCCGCTTCCGACAGGGCCGCGCGCACCAGCCCGCGCAACGTTCGGTATTGTGCGCGCGTAACGTCGCTGAGCGCTTGCTGCACGTCTCGGTCGGCCACCGCTTGGGCGCAGATCCCAAGCCAACACCGCATCGACTGCACGTCGGCGTCTTTGCCCAGCCGCGTCCACGCATCGATAAAGGCGAGCAAGCGCAGCCGCGCGGTCGACGCCGCGGCGGCGCGCGTTTCATAGCGCACCATCAGCCCCTCACAAAGCTGCTGCACCAACGCCAACAACACGTGCTGCTTACTCACAAAGTGGTAGTGCACGAGGCTGGCGCTCAAACCTGCGGCCCGCGCGATGTCTTGCGTGCTGGCACCAGCGTACCCCTGCGTCGCCAGCACCGTGCGCAGCCCAGCCACGATCTGCAGTCTGCGTTGCGTGCTGTTGGAGGGTCGCGCCATTATTAGGTTATACACCCCAATAACTAGGTTGGCAATCGCCGCGCCGGTGCTGATTGCGCGCAAGACGGGCACGCCTCGGTTGTTTGACGGGTGTGCGCTGCGGATGCGTGCCCTAGCGTACGTGGATGAGTAACGCTGCACGTCTGCCAAGGTCGGTGACATCGCGAGCCGTGCTGAGCCTCGGTGCGACCCTGTTCGTTTGCTGCGCGCCACCGGCGTGGCAAGTGCGCGTCGACGCGGTGGACCCTTCGGATGAAGCGGGCGAAGGTGAAGGTGAAGGTGAAGGTGAAGGTGAAGGTGAAGGTGAAGGTGAAGGTGAAGGTGAAGCTGCGTACCAGCCGGCGCGCTATGTGATGGGTGCCGAGCAAGCGCCGCTGTCAGCATTCGTCGTCGACGGTCTGCGCGCGGTCCGTGCTGCACACCCCGAGCTCAACGACGCCGTGCTCGCCAAAGTCGGCGACTCGCTGACGGTGTCGCAAAGCTTTCTGCAGTGCTTTTCTGCCACGGGCACCGTCGATTTCGATGGCCGCGAGTTACAGGACACGCGCGCGGCGTTTACCACCAGCGTCGACAGCTACGCGCGCACCAGCCTGGCCGCGAGCGTCGGTTGGTCCAGCAGCGCAGCGCTAGCGACAGATCCATCCGCCATCGACCTTGAGGTGGACGCCATCGCGCCGGGCTTTGCGACCGTTATGTTTGGCACCAACGACGTGGGCTTTCGCAGCCTGTCCGCGTTTGCGGCGGACATGGTCACCATCGTCGATCGCTTGCTTGAGCGTGGCGTTGTACCGATCCTGTCGACGATGCCGCCGCGCGATGACGATGCCACGGTCGACGCGCGCGTGCCGCAGTTCAATTTGGCGGTGCGTGCCATCGCAGAAGCGCGCCAGGTGCCGTTCGTTGACGTCGGTGCGCGATTGCGATCGCTGCCAAACCACGGCATCGGCCCCGATCGCGTGCACTTAGAACAAGACAGCCGCGGCGCTTGCGTGTTTGATGCAGCCGGCCTCACCCACGGCTACAATGTGCGCAACCTCATGGTGATGCAGTCGTTGGACCGCGTCCGGCGCAGCGTCGTTGAACAAGGCGCGGCACCCGACACAGACACCGTCGCGCACAGTGGACAAGGTACCGCACAAGATCCCATCGTCATCGACACGTTGCCGTACACCGATGCGCGTGACACCTCGCTGTCATCGGTGCGCACGCACGACAGCTGGCCCGAGTGCAGCGCCGCTGATGAAAGCGGCCCCGAGGTGTACTTCTCGCTCACGACCAGCAGCGCGCAGCGCGTGCGTGTGGTGGTGCTCGATAGCGCTGGTGTCGATGTGGATGTGCACCACTTGATTGATGGCATCTGCGTTGCCCGCGACGACACCCAACTGGTGCAGGACCTCGCGGTTGGCACCCATGTCTACGTCGTGGACAGCTACCAAGGCGATGGGCGCGCGGGCGAGTTCGTTTTTCTCGCGCTGGCAAGCGAATAGTCGCGGGTCAATGTGCGTCGACGTCAAAAGCCCATGCCGCCGACAGTGGCGCGCAGGCCAAACAGCTCGCCTTCGGCGCCGCGCGCGATCAAAAACACCGGCGCGCCAAACGGCGTGTTGTCTTCGACGAAGGCGACGAAACCACCCAGCGGCTCCATCACGTCACGCACACGCTGCATCGCGGCCTTGCCTTCGTCGGGTTGCGCGTCGACGAGCTCGTCCCACTGGGCGGCGCGCATCGGCGCAAACGAAAACTGATCCGAGCCCTCTTGCTTGGCGCGCGAAAAACCAAACGCATCCAAAAATGTTTCCGCAGTCAGCTCGGCGACGGGACCCTTGCGGCGCACCGACGCGACAAAATCGCCGCTGTCGTCTTCGCCAAAAAAGCTCAGCGACAGCGACGCGGCAAGCGTCTTGAATTCGGCGGCACGGGCGTTTGGCGCGCGCGCATCCCCTTTGCGGGCCTCAAACTGCAGATCGAGCGGCAACGACCGAATGTCGAGGCTGCTGAGCTTGCCGTCGGCACCCGCCGCTTTGCTCGCCGTCGCCAAAGCGTAGTTAAAGGCGCTGCCGATAAGCTTGTCCACCGCGACCGATTTTTGGCCGGTGCGCGCCAGGAAATTCATCGCATTGTCGCGAAAGGGCTCGGCGACTTTGGCAGCCTCGCGCGTCGACAAGCGCGCGTCGGTTCCGGCAGCCTGACGGACCGCGGGCGCAAAACCGGCGGTGAACTTTTTCGCGAAGGTCAGCGGCGTCTGCACTTTGGACATGGTGCCCTCCACGAGCGTGTGTATGCGATTGTCGGTCAATGTACGTCGTGTGTTGCGTCACGCTACGGATCCAGCAGCCTCGCGCTCGACAGCGTTTTGGTGCCTTGCTACCGGCGTTTATGGCTGCTTCAGGTTTGTTTGCGCGCGAGACGCCGCGGGATGCACCGGGCCGTGTGCTCGAGCTGGCAGGCGGGCCCGTGCACGTCGTTGTCGATGGCGCGCTGTCAGACCCGGTGTGCGCGTTTGTGCACGGCATCCCCGGCAGCGCGCGCGACGCACGCTACCTGGGGCCGGCGCTGGCGCGGCGCGGCTTGTGCTGCGTGCGCATCGACATGCCCGGTTTCGCCGGCACGCCGCGCGCCACGATGCCGGCCACCACCGCCACCGCCCGGGCGCGCTTTGTCTGCGCGGTGATGGACGCGCTCGCGGTCGAGCGCTTTTGCGTGATCGGACACTCGATCGGCGGCGCCACCGCGCTCGCGTGCGCCGCGCAAGATCGCGAGCGGGTGTGCGCGTTGGTGCTGATCAATTCCGTCGGCGTGCGTCGCCACCGCGGCTTGGTCGTGCCCGCAAGCGTGCTCACCGCCACCGCCACCTTCCTGGCTGGGCGCTCTCGAGCTGGCGCCAGTGCTGCGCTCGCCGTTTGGGTGCGCCGCGCGTGGGCCGCCCGCATCGGCGCGGACGCACGCGTCAACTCCAACGACGACGACGACCGCCACACGCTCGCCCACCACTTGGGCATCGTCGGGGACCTCGATTTCGTGACGCAGCGCAAGCGCGCCCGCGCGGTGTTGTGTCCAACGTTGGTGGTGGGCATGGACGACGACGCGCTCGTGCAGCCCGCAGTGACCACGACGCTGGCGCGCGCGCTGACGGCGGCGGTGTTGGTGACGCAGCTACGCGCCAAAACCGGCGGGCACCATGGACAAAAGATCGCAGCTGGGCCGATTGCCGCGTGGTGCGCAAACCTACTCAAGCCAGCGCATTGACACCCGCGGTTGACGACGACGCGTGTTGACGACGACGCGGTTGACGATGGCGCGGTGACGACGACGCGGTTGCGACCGCACGTGTCAACCGTCAGGCTTTGAGCTCTTGACTGTCTACGCCGAGGTACGCTTCGATGACCTTGGGGTTTTTTTTGATGGCGTCAGGGGCACCGACAGCGATGGTCTCGCCGTGGTCGAGCACCATGATGGTTTCGCAGATGCCCATCACCAACTTCATGTCGTGCTCGATCAACAAGATGCCCAGCGCAAACTCCTCACGCAGGCGCGCAATGAGTTTCATCAAGTCGGCCTTCTCGCGGGTGTTCATGCCGGCGGCGGGTTCGTCAAGCAGCAACACCCGGGGCCGCGACGCCAGCGCCCGCGCGATCTCGAGCCGGCGCTGCTCGCCGTAGGGAAGGTTTCGCGCCTGCTCATCGGCGCGCTGCGATAATCCCATGACGTGCAGCATCTGACGCGCCTCGACGTCGATGGCGCGCTCCTCACGTAAAAATCCCGGCGTCAACGCAAAGGCGCGCAGCCACTGCAGCCAGCTGGTCTTGTCGGGGGACGTGGCGTGATCTTTCAACCGCAGCGCCACTTTGACGTTGTCGAGCGCGGTCAGCTCTTTGAACAAGCGGATGTTTTGAAAGGTGCGCGCCAAGCCCGCGCGGTTGATCTGGTGCGGCAGCCGGCCGTTTTGTCGCGCGCCATCGACCACGACGTTGCCGGTGGTGGGCGGATACACGCCCGTCAAGACGTTAAACGCCGTGGTCTTGCCTGCGCCGTTTGGACCGATCAAACCCTTGAGTTCGCCGGTGGCGACGTCAAGCGAGAAGTCCTTCAGCGCACACAAGCCGCCAAATTGCATGGTGCACTGCTGCGCCGACAGAAAACTCATGCGCCCCCCGCGACCGGCGCCGCAGCTTTGGCTTTGCGCTTGGAAAAAGGCGCGATGTCCCACAGCTCTTTGGTGCCAAATAAACCCTGCGGACGCAGCAGCATGATGAGCACCAGCAAGATGCCGTACACCGGCATGCGCGCTTGATCGACGCGCTGAGCGAGCTCGCCGCTGACACCCATCGCCACAAACGCGCTGCGCAAGGCCTCGGGCAACAGCGTCAAGCACACCGCAGCGACGACAGCACCCGTGGTGGAGCCAAGGCCGCCCGCCACAATCATCACCACCACCTCCATCGACTTCACAAACGTGAAGCTGCCGGGGCTCACGATCGACTGGTAATGCGCAAACACACCACCCGCGAGGCCGGCAAAAAACGCTGACACCACAAACGCGCGCACTTTGTAGCCGGTGGTGTTGACGCCCATCGCTTCGGCGGCGATCTCGTCTTCACGAATGGCCAAAAGCGATCGGCCATGCGTTGAGCCCGCGATGCGCCGCGCCATCAACGCCGTCACAAACACCAACAACCAACACGAAAAAAACGACGTGTGCTGCGGCACGCCAGAGAGACCGAGCGCCTTGCCGAACATCTCGGTGTTTTGCACCGCGACACGAATGATCTCGCCAAAGCCCAGCGTCACAATCGCCAAGTAGTCGCCCTTGAGGCGCAAGCTCGGCAGCCCCACGAGCAGTCCGAACAACGCCGCCGTGACGGCGCCGGCCAACAACGCCACCGCGAACATCAACTGGTCGCTCACCGCCGTCGGTACGCTTGAGATGCCGTATGCGTGCAGCGCCTGGCTCGTCACCCCCGCGGTGTAAGCGCCCACAGCCATAAAGCCCGCGTGGCCGATGGAAAACTGCCCCGTCATGCCGTTGACGATGTTGAGGCTCACCGCCAAAATCACGTTGACGCCGACACCGAGGCTCAAAATGACAAAAAACGGCGAGTCCTTGCTCCACAGCTGCACCAGCGCCAACACCGGCAACGCGACCAACAGCGGAAAGATCCCGCGCAGGCGATCGGGGATCTTGTCCACCTAGCCCCCGGTGAGCGCGCTAAGCGCGCGGTTGTAGCAAGCGTCGTGGATGCCCGTGCACGACAGCCCGTCGTTGTTGAAACAATCTGCGTACGCCGTGCGAAAAGCGCTGTTGCTCGGGATGAGGTCGCTGACACACGCGGCCTGCGGGAACACCACGCCCTCCGCGCCACACGCGTCAAACGCTTGTGTGCACAGCGCATTGGCGGCAGCGTTGGCACATGCGGTCAAGCCGGCAAAGCACGCGTTGACGTCGTCATCGAGACTTGCGCACTGCGCTTGTGGGATGGCGCTTAAGCACGTGTACGCGGCGTCAAATAAACCGGTGCGCAAGATCAGCGCGGCATCGACGCACGTCACGG
>JAYTVG010000806.1:0-1187 GCA_043744135.1 Deltaproteobacteria bacterium
AAACGGCGAAGGCGGCGCATCAACAAATCCTAACGGCGTGTACACGCTGCGTGCGTCGCGGGTGCGCAGCAGCACCTTGGCAGCGTCGCGCACTGCCGGGTGATCGAGCAACAAGCGCGTCAAGGCGGTCGCAATGCCGCGCCTACGCCAATCTGCGCGCACGATGACGTCCATGACCCACGCGATGCGCGCACCGTCGGAGACCGCGCGCGCCGAGCCGACGAGCACCCCACCGCTATCAAACGCACCGACCCACGCCGCCGCGTTTTGATGCGCGCGGATCAGCGTGGCGGCGGAGAACTCTGCGCACCAGTATGCGTCGGCGAGCAGCGCGCTTGCGGCCGCTGCGTGCGTGTGTGGCACCGCGCAACTCAGCGTGATGCCTGGCGCTGGCGACGTCAAAAATACCGGCGTTGGTGTCGTCGGGTTGGCGGCTCGGACGCGTTCGATCGCGCACGCGTCGGTCGGGTTGCCGCGTCGCCACAGGCTGTCGATGATGCTGCACACCTCAAGCGGCGTGCGGTTTTGCGCGAGCTTGGCCTTGCCGTCGATGTGGTTGGGCGTCATGCCGACGATCGAGATCCCCTTCACCGCTGCCGCGTACAGCTCTTGGTAGCGCGGGTGCGTGGTGTGAATCGGCACGTGACCGCCTTGGGGTTGGTAGCGCTCCATCAAGCGCTGAAGCACTCGGGCCTTGAGTAAAACATCGTCATACGCGGCGAGCGTGCCGTGCGCCTGCACGCTTTCATACAGCGTCGTCGCGGGGCAGGCGCGATCGGGCCCCATAAACGTCGACGGCAGCTCGCTGACGATGTGCTCTGCCGACATCACGCACGCGCGGCCCAGCGCCAAGTGCTTTTCGCCCACCGGTGCGCCGTGAAAATACAACGCACCGTCGAGTTCGATGGCGTGCACGGAGCGCAAGATGGGGTCGCCATCGGGCGACGTCGTCGCAAGGTGGACATACGGTGCCGCGACTAAAAAGCGCAACGCATCCGCGGCAGACATGCGAAAGATTTCACGTCTCATGCTCGCATCATGCACGATGACTGGTCTATCGCAACGATCCAGATACAAAAACTTGGATAGACCAGTGTCGGCGACGTCTCGCGTCACTGCGCATGATGGGTTTCGTGTTGTAGGCCGACCGCGGCGCATCATCGACATCCGCAGTGCCCGCAGTGGCT
>JAYTVG010000807.1:0-3787 GCA_043744135.1 Deltaproteobacteria bacterium
GCGCGGTGGCAGTTTCTACGGCGCTCACTTCCAGCGTGCCGACCTCCGTCACGCGCGCACGCAATCGCACCGGCACCATCGCACCGCTTTGCCCGGGCAGTTGGGTCTGGATGGGCGCGAGCTCCTGCAGCTGCGCACGCTTCGGGTCGACCACCGTGCCGACACAATCGCTGGCATGATCGCGTGACGAGAAGAAGCGAAACGTCGCGGGCTCGCCCACGATGAGCCCGAGTTCGCGCGCCAACTCCACCTCGCTGCCCTCTTCCATTCCGAGTGGGGCGATGCACACCGCGTCGACCTGCGGCACGACGCCGGGCACGGCCATCTGGGCGCGTTCGATGCCGACGTAGTACGCGCGCGACGCGCCACTTTTGATGCGCACGCCGCTGCCGGTGCGCGCGCCGCCATAGTACGCCGCGCCGATAGCGACTGAGCCATCGCGATCCGCCGCCGGCAACACGTTCACGGCACGACCGAGCCACGCGCTCAACTGGTCCGTCAGCCGCTGTTGCACATGGCTGCTCTTGGTGACGCCTCCGTTGTACAGCACGTGGTGCGGGGCGCGCGCGACGAGAAATTCCGCGAGGTGGCGCGTGACCGCTGCGTCTTGCGCGTACGGCAGCCCCATGGTGGTCAGGCCCGTGCGCGGCAGTCGGTGCGCGCGCGCGTCAGCGTTCACGACCGGGAAAAAGCCTTCAAGCAGCACATCGATGAGGTCATCGCGCAATAGCTCGCTGCGCAGGGTGCCCCCCACCAGCTTGCTGCCGCGGCTCGCGACGGCGATGGCGGCGCTCGGTATCGCGTCGTTCATCAACAGCGCTTCTTTCGCGCTGCGGCACGCGTGCACTAAACCTCGCAACTGCCAGTCGTCGAGCTCCTTTTGGCTGTGCAGCTCCAGGTTCGCTTTGACGCGATACGCGAGTGCGAGGTCCATGTTGTCGCCACCCAACAAGATGTGTTCGCCGACCGCGACGCGTGCGAGTTGCAAGCCGCCTTCTTGCTCTTTGACCTCGATGAGCGAAAAGTCCGTGGTGCCTCCGCCGATGTCGACGACCAAGATCAGCTCACCCACGCGCACTTGTTTGCGCCAGTCAGCGTGCGCCGCGACCCAGGCATACAACGCAGCTTGGGGTTCTTCGAGCAACGTCAGCTGAGCAATGCCTGCGGCCACCGCCGCCTGTTGTGTGAGGCTGCGCGCGACCGCGTCGAAACTCGCAGGCACCGTCAGCACCACCTGCTGAGCGTGCATCGGCTGGTCGGGGTGCGCATGGTCCCACGCCTGCACGACGTGGATGAGCGTGCGCGCGCTGACCTCGACGGGCGAGAGTTTTTTGACGTCGTCGGGGGCGGCGACCGGCAACAACCCGCTATTGCGATCAACTCCCGCATGGCTGAGCCAACTTTTGGCTGACGACACCACGCGCCCCGGCACCGCCGCGGCGCGCTCACGTGCAAAGGCCCCGACGCAGCCCGCGGCGTTGTCGCGGCTCAGATCCCACGGCAACGCGAGCGCGCCGGCCGGCAGCTCGGCGTCGGCGGGCAAGTACACAAACGACGGCAACAGCGCGCGCGCATCAGTCTCCGCGGCGGCGACGACTTGGGTGAGCGCAAACGGCACAGGTGCAGCGCTGTTTGACAGGTCGACGGCGGCGACCGCGGTGTTGGTGGTGCCGAGGTCGATGCCGATGGCGTAGCGGGTCATAGCTCAACCTCAGCGGGCGCGACCACGGTGGCGTCGATGTCGGCTGGCCGCTGCGGCAACGTGATGTTGCTGGCGCGCCACCCGCTGTGCGCGAGCGTGCCGCGGTACGGCGGCACCCCCGTCACGTTGCCGCTCAGGCGCACAAGGTTTGCGTCGAAGCCGGCCTCGAGCACGATGGTGGCCCCTTCTGATTCGCCGCGCACCGGCGCCAGCTGCATGGTTGCACGCAGCAGCTTTTGGCAGCCTTGGTGCACCGCGCGTGCTGCCGCACCAACGTCGACGTCACTGGCGGAAGCGATATCCTCCATCAAGAAGTCGACCAGCCGACCCTCGCGCTGCAGCAACGTCAACATCATCAACGCCCCCGCTTGCGGGTCTGTGCGCACGCGCTCAACGATGCGCTCGCGCTCGACGATCTTCTCCACCACGCGCGGCTGGTTGGCAGGCGCCGACGGCAACAAAGACGACGGTGTGGTCGCGGGCGCGACGAGCCGCGCGGCGAAGGCGCCGTCAAACAACACGCGAAACGCCAACGCCAAGCGTTGAAAAAAACCCACAGAGTTCATGCCACCACCGTCGACAGGGAGCGTGAAGGTGTAGTGGCTTCACGCGTGCTGACAAGCCAGGATCGACGTGTACGGCCCGACGGCGCAGTGCTACGGTCGAGTGCATGAACATCCGCCCTCATCAGCTCGCGTCCATCGCGCTGCGCTTTGCGATGCTGTGCTTTGCGATGCTGTGTTTTTCGACGCTGTGCTTTTCGGCGTGTGCGACGCAAAAGCACGCAGCGACGCGCGGTCTGTTTGATGCGCCACAGCCGCAGCAGGCCGACGGTGACGGGGTCACGGTTGCGATGGCTGACGCGATGGTTGACGAAAGCGCGCCGGCAGCGCAGGCGCCGATGGAGTTTGCCGCTGGCGCCATGTCCAAGCAGCAATCGCCTGCGCCGGTGATGACGTCGGTGGCGTCAGCGTCGATGACAACGCCAAAGCCCGCTGAAGCATCCATCGGTGCTGCGCCAAACGCGATGCGTCTGATGATCTACACCGGCCAAGCCACCGTGCTGGTGGCCGGCATCGAAGTCGCCGTCAACAAAATCACCGCAGAGGTGCAAGCGCACGGTGGCTATGTGGAGAACCAAAATGGCGACACGAACTCCAACACCGCGAACATCACCTACCGCATCCCGGCAGAGCACTTCTTCGCGATTAAAAAGAACCTCGCCAACTACGGCCAGGTGCTCAGCGATAGCGTGCAAGCCCAAGACGTCACCAAGCAAGTGTTTGACATCGAGTTGCGCTTGGAAAATGCCACGCAGTCGCGCGCGCGCCTCATGGAGTTGCTCAAGCAGGCGCAAAAAATGGAAGACATCCTCGCGATTGAAGCTGAGATTCGACGTCTTACCGACGAGATTGAAAGCATGAAGGGTCAGCTGCGCTACTACAAAGACCAGATCAGCTTTTCCACGTTGTCGGTGTCGTTGATGTCCAATGCACCGCCGCCCACCTCGGGCCCACGACGTGAGCGCAGTCGATTTGATTGGATCAATAGCGTCGGACCAGAGGCGGTGCTCAATGACTTCTAACGCGACCCCTAACGCGAATTCGCCGACCTTGGGAGGTCAACAAGGTAATTCATCGGCCTTGGGTGGTGAACGGATTCACTATCGCGTCGGCATCCACGGCAGCGCATTGGTGTTGTCCATGCTTTCCGCGTGCGTGCACTTCACGCCGCCCGAGCGCTTTTTGGTGGTGGAGCAAAGTTGCGACGAAGTGCGCGCGGTAACGCCTGAGGATTCGCGCTTGTGGGTGCGCGTGCACGACGACGACGACAACGCCAGTCTGCAGTTTTGGCAAGACGCACTCACGCAAGACCTCGTGAAAAACCGGGGCTTTGTGCTTGTCAGTGAGGCGGAGTCTGTGTCGACGTCCGGCGCCAAGGGACGCGAGTTTGTGCTTGAGACCAGCGTCAACGGACGCACCGTAAGGGAACTGCTTGTGCTGTTTTTGACCCCAGGGCTGCTGCACCAACACATCCACACGCTAGAATACGTCGCGGACAAAGACGCGTTTGACAAAGAAATCG
>JAYTVG010000808.1:0-3786 GCA_043744135.1 Deltaproteobacteria bacterium
CGCTTTGGGTGCCATCCTGTTTGAGTTGTTGGTGGGGCGCCCGGTGTTTGACGCTGAAAATCCCATCAAAGTGATCTTGCGGCACATCCACGAAAGTCCGCAAGCGCCAAGCGCCGCGCAACCGCACAACAACATCCCGCCCGCCGTCGACGCGCTCGTGCTGCAGCTGCTGCAAAAAATCCCCGCAGACCGTCCAAACGACGCCGCGAGCGTGGTGTTGGCGCTCGACATGCTGACGCGCCCGCAAGGGTGGCACGTCGCAGCGTCGACGTCGGTGTCGCGCCACGCAGCCTCAGACGAGGCGCTTAAGCGTTTCGCTGAGACGGCAGCGATGATGCAAGACCTCAGCTTTGCGGTGGAAGAAGAGCCGCTGTTGTTGACGCGGCGCAAAGGTGCACCCGCTCCCACAAACACCCTCGACATCGGCCTCGCTGCAATGCCGTCGCCATCGCGTGTGCGCGCCACGCCGCTGCCCGTGCCGCTCGCGCCGACGCTGGTGCCGCAACGCGTGGCGATGCCCTCCGTGCGTGCGTACGGCGCGCCGGCAGCCAACGACACGTCACACAGCGCCATCCACTTGTTGCAAAAAACCAAGGCGGCCCCAGCGCACGACAGCGCGCGCACCATCGCGTCGATCGCGGAAGTGTCGTCCTATCTTGGCCAGGCGCGCACCAGCCATGACGTCGCTGAGCTCGCGGTAGCGTTCATGTCGACGCGGTTTGATCGCGCGTGCGTGCTCGACATTCGTGCGCTCGGCCCGCACATGCTCGCATGCAGCGGCATCGACGCCGTCGACGAGGTGGTGCCCGCCGTGATGCGCTGCGACGCGCTGCGCGAGATGTTGTCGCGCAAAGATGCGTACTATGGACCCGCCATCGCATCACCGGACTGGCTGAGTTTTTTTCGCACGCTCGGTGGTTTCATCCCCGGCGCGGTGTTCGCGGGTGCGCTCAAGCGCGCGGGTGAGGCGGCGTTTTTGTTTTACGGCGACCACAAGGACATCGCGCTGAAGGCGAGCGTGAAAGACGCGGTGGTGCTGATGCGCGAGGCCGCGGCTGCGTTCAGCGCGGTGGCGGCCGCGCGCAGCACCGACACGCTCGGGTAAGCCGTCGGCTGTCTCGGCTTAGCGCGTGTCCATCGTGACCAGGGCAGGGATGGTATGTTTGCGGCGTGCGCTTTTTAGACAAGCTCGGGTCCTGGCTGCGCTCGACGCCACGCTTGGATGACGCGCGCCCCCAACAAGTGCTTGAGCGCGGACTCGATCCTGCGATGGTGGCGCGGTTGCCGGCGGTGCCCGCCGACACCTTCAAGCTGCGCCTGCTCGACGCTGTGCGGCGCTGTAACGACACCGGCTCCGTGGTGCTTGAGACCCTCGATCCCGCGGTGAAGGTGCTGCTGCTGCCGCTTCACGAGGCTGCGCGCCCCCAAGCGGGCGGATCCGCCGACGTCAACGCCGCGCTGCGGGCACTTGAGACCAGCGGCCGCACCTGGTCCAGTGTGACGTGGTCGGCGTTGTTGGATGCGCGCCCGCCGTTTGCGCCCAATGCGACGCAGTGGGCAGGCGAGTTCGCGCACCGCTTTGAAGGCGACGCGGGGTTGGTGTTTTTTGTCGACGTCGAAGCCCTCGCGGTCGCGGTGTCGCACGCTGCCGAAGGCGCGGGCTTAAGCGCGCGCATTGATGACGACGCGATGGTGGTGCGTGTCAGCGACGGTCGATTTGTTGCCCACGTCGGCACCAGCGCGCTGCTCGCGGAAGCGCTGTGGACCGCGCGCGGGCCCGCCAGCGTGGTGTCTAAGCGGGCGCAAGCGCTATCGACGGAACTGCGCTCGTTTTTGTCGACGCTCAAGGGCCTTGAGCGGCGCTTTCCCGCCCTGCAGTTTGATCTGCGCGACGACGTGGTTCACGTGCGTTCGCAGCACGCGGTGCAAAGCGTCGACTATCGGCGCACGGCGGTGGCGATGCGCTCGACAGGGTTGCCCACCGACGCGTGGCTCAAGCGCGTGCAGCTCGAAGACCTCGTCGAAGGCAGCGGCGATCCGTTGGTGCTGGTGCGCTCGCCCGCGTACATGAAGGCGTATCCTGACGCGCTCGCCACCGCGACGAGCAGCTACGCGCTGGTGGCCGTGCGCGAGCACGACGGCCGCACCATTGCCGTCAAACGCAACGCCAGTGACGACGTCGATCGCTTCGTGCACTACCAAGACGAGGCCGCCCGCCAGTTGCCGTTTTTTGCGTTTTCGGGTCACGGCTTTGTGGTGGAGCAAGCGCAAAAGGGAGGTGCCGTGCGCGCCGCGTGCATCGTCGGCGACAAGGCCGCCAGCGTCGCGGTGCACGACACGCTGATCCGCGGCTTGCTCGAAAAACTCATGCCGTTTGGTGAGCACGTGTTGGTGCGTTCGTATTCAGAGAACACCGCGTGGTTCACCAGCCCCAAAGCGAGCTCGGCACTCATGGAGGAGGTGCGTCGCCGCGCGCGCGAGCTCGAGGTCGATCTGTTTGGCGACACCAGCGACGCGCTGACCATCGAACGCGTGGTACGCGTGCCCCCCGTCGGCCACGGCCACTTCGACCTCGCCCCCGTCGCCGAACAGTACTTCTCGATGCGCGACCAAGCAGCGACGCGCTCCGACGTCGGCCGCGGCCACGGCGACTATCTGCGCGGGCTGTGCTTCCAACTGCTCGGCATGCCCACCGAAGCCGCAGCGCATCTCGAGCGTGCTGTGCGCGTCAGCAGCAACGACGGCGAGATGAACTTGGCGCTGGGCCGTGCGCTCACCGACACCAACGACCACGCGCGCGCGGTGGTGTTTTTGCGCCGCGCCACCACCTCGCTCGACGCTCACGCAGAGGCACATAACGCCCTGGGTGTCGCGCTCAAGCGCACGGGTGACCCCGTGCAGGCGCGCTTGTCGTTTGAAACGGCGGTCAAGCTCGCGCCCGACGAAGCGGTTTTTTTGGTCAACTTCGGGCGCAGCTGTTGCGAGCAGCAGATGTTTCACGAAGCGCGCAGCGCTCTCGAGCGCGCGCTGCGCTTGGACCCCGACATCCCCGAAGCACACGCGGCACTTGCGGTGGTGTTTCACCGCATCGGCGAGCGTGAGCGCGCGCTACGCCACGCCAAAGAAGCGCTCAGCGACCCCGCGCGCGACGAGGCGGTGGCGGAGCTGCTCGCGCTCATCTCACAAACCGATCCCAAACGCGATTAGGCGCGTGCTAGCAACACCGCGTGAGCATCACCACGCACACCCGCGTCTCGTCGTCAGCGCGATCCACCATGGCGCTCGCGGCGGCGCTGGCGCGTGCGTTGGTCGCGCCGTATGTGATGCTGCTTGACGGCGAGTTGGGCGCCGGCAAGACCACCTTCGTGCGCGGCTTTGTGCGGGCGCTGCCGGGTGGGGCAGGCGTCGTGGTGCAAAGCCCCACCTTCGCGCTCGCCCGCAGCTACCCCACCACGCCCGTCGTGCACCACCTCGACGTGTACCGGCTCAGCGACGGCGCCGCCCTCGACGCGCTCGGCTTGCATGACCTCGTGCATTCGGACGGCTTCGCGTTGGTCGAGTGGGCGCGCGATTTGGTCGACGTCACGCACGCGGCGCGTTTGACGTTTGTGGGGGTGGGCGCGCGCACCATCACGCTGGAGCTCAGCGACGCCGACCCTCAGCGCGATGCGGTACTGCGGGGCTGGAACCGTTGCGCCCCGCGTGCGCGCAAGGCTTGACACCGCGCCGGACAGTCCCTATGAGTACGCCAGCACCGCGGGGTGGAGCAGTTGGTAGCTCATCGGG
>JAYTVG010000809.1:0-13343 GCA_043744135.1 Deltaproteobacteria bacterium
GAAATCCGCAGGGCCGCCGCGCGAGCGCGGGTGGTGGAGATGTTCCGCGAAGAGCTGCGGCCCCGGCGGCTGCTGGAGTTGCTCTGATCCGCCGCGCCCGCGCCCGGTAGAGGGGCGCGAACGCGGAGACCCGCGCGCTTCAGTTCTTCCAGATCCGCTCGTACCATCTTCGCCCGCCCGCCGAGTTCGCACCCACGGCGTCTTCCCCCGTGCTCATGCGGTGGCGAATCTCCCCCATGCCCCAGCCGGTCAGGCCCGCCAGCGCCCGCGCCTCCTCGCCCTTGCGCCGCCGCAGTTGCTCGTAGTAGGAGCGCGCGCCGTCGCACCCTGCCGCGGAACCCTTCCACGGGTGGCGCATCACGTAGCGGGCCTGGAAGCTCTGCTGGTCGCTCGTCTCCTGGAACACCAGGTCCTCGGGGAAGTGCTCGCGGTCGTAACGCACGTGCAGGCGCGTGACGAAGCCGATCTGTCCGCTGTAGGCGTGGTAGTCGTCGATCCCGTCAGCCCACCAAACGCCGAGCGCCTTGAGTTCTGGGATGATCGGGTCTGCACTACAGGGGTCGCAGTTGAGCGCGAGGTTCCAAGCGTACTCGGTGATGACCGCGTGCTTGTCATTGGCATCCACCACGCGAGCGAACATCGATTTGTAAAAATCACCGAAGACATCTTTGGTGTATTCGGGGACGTTTTTGTCGGTGGGGAGTTTCACCGTTCGGTAGTTGGTGACCTCGACGCGGCCGGTTTTTGTGAACAAATATGCGATGAGATCTTGCGGTCCATTTGAATTCACGGTGCCCAAGCGAATCGGCAACATGAACTTGGGGGACTCGTACGCCACTTGAATGGGGCGCAGCTTGCCGCCGCCGAGTTTGTCGTGCGCCGCGAGATTCACCTTCGCGACGAACCACTTCATCTTTTGCTTGAGGTAGCTGTCGACGACCGCTTCAGCACCTTCAGGGATGCGATATTTTTCCTGCGTGAGCCACTGCACGAGGCCATCGGACTGCGTCGCCGACAAAATCAGGATGTCGTACTCGCCCACGGTGTACTTCGCTTCGATGGTGACCCCGAGCGAGCGTGCGCTTTTGGGTGCCGGCGCGTCATCCATCGAGGCCATCGAAGACGCCATCGGGACACCAGGATAGTTCTGCTCGGCTAGCGGCATCGGACAGGGCGAGGGATCGAAATACTCAACCAAACGCGGTGTGGTGTAGGCGTCGACGTGATCGACCACTTTCATATCGCCAATGTGAATCTGCTCGCGCTCCAGTTTGGTCGGCACCGGCACCACCATGGCGAAATCACGCACCTTGCCTTCATAGTCGTTGGCCATCGTGAGCACGGTGCGATCGCCGTCGCGAACGATGACGACTTGCGACGATTTGTTAAACAGCTTCGCGTCTGCCTTCGCGACGTAAAATCCACAAAAGGCTTCAGCTTTGGCGCCAAACAGCCCCGTCGACAACAGCAACACGATCAGACTGACGCGCATGGTGACTCCTAAAACAGCGTGAGAGACACAGCCAACGTGCCGCGCTGCGAAAGGGTCTACGCCATCGCTATAAGTTTGGTAGCGGGCGCGTGAGTCCTGCCACGTTAACGCCGACGGCGATTGACCCACGCTCCCAGCGACGTCTGTAGTGGCAGCGGCTGTAACACGCGCGGGGGATTTTGGCTGCGCGCGCTCGCCGTGTAGCCGGTGGCGAGGTCTCGCGCCGGCGCAGCGACGTCGACGGTCGCGCCGCCATGCTGCGCCAGGTAACTGCACACGTCCAACAACAGCTCCGCGACCTTGTCCCACGCGTGCG
Source organism: Deltaproteobacteria bacterium (assembly GCA_043744135.1). Taxonomy (GTDB): domain Bacteria; phylum Myxococcota; class UBA727; order UBA727; family VGSZ01; genus JAYTVG01. Next base: position 1,809 of record JAYTVG010000809.1, read on the forward strand.
CGTCAGCGCCATCGGGACCGGCGACAAGCCACGCGGCAGCATGTGCCGGCGGCGCCGGCAACGTGAGCCACGCGGCGAGACCGTCGACCAGCAGTCGATCGCGGGCACGGTTGCGCTGACCAAAAAAGCCTCGCGCCCGAGTGTGCGTCGCCAAAAACAGCGTGCTGATGCAGTGCAGCTCGGCGGCAAGCGGCACGCGCTGCGCAAACGACTCCGCCTGGTGGGCGATGCGCGTCACCGCCTGTAACGAACCCTGGTCGCGCGCGCTGAGCACGACCTCGCCAGGCGCGGGCAACAAGGGCTCAAGTGCGCTGTTAAACGCGACGCGTGCCGTGTCAGCGTCGCTTAAGCTGTCGTCAAACAACGCCAACTCAGCGAGCTGCACTTGCAGTTCTCCCAGCTCGCGCCCGTCAAACAACGCCACCTCCAACACCTCGGCGTCTTGCACGGCGATGTCGACGACGCGGTGGTCGGAGGCCTCATGGTGTTGCACCAGCGCCTGCCAAAGCAGCAGCACCACGGGGCTTTTTTCGACAAGTGACGCGACCATCGGCGACGTGGTCTCAAGTGCAAACAACCTCGCCAGGCTTGGCAGCAACACCGCGAGCTCCACCTCGCGTTGTGCATCCCCTCGGCGCGCGAGATCGAAACACAACAAGCATGCGGCAAGCTGAGCTTGGTCCCCGCTGCGGTGGCGGAGCGCTTCGAGGTAGATGGCTGTCCGCAAGCGATCAGACGCCTTGGCGTAACAGAGGTCGACGACGTCTTGGACGTCGAGCTCGCTGGCGGCCGCCTTGAGCTGTGCGATGGCGGCGGCCGATGGCACGCCGACTGGCACGGCGCCTAACGGTGCGGCGCCTAACGGTGCGGCGCCGCGATCGACCTCGGTGGGTGAACAATCATCGGAGTGGCCATCGCCGCGCGCCGAACTGCTTGCGTCGCGCTGCGTCTGGCTCATCGTCGGGTCCTTGGTCGCTTTACGGCTGCAGGTTAGCGCAATCTGTGACGGAGTCGTTAACCAACCAATCCGTCAGCAACTGTTGTCCGACGGCATCAACGCTGTGGCGGTAGGGATGCATCGCGTAAGGAAGCGTCGACTCCGTCATGCGCCGGTACAGCATGCTGTGCTGTAAGTCACCGGGCACCACGACACGCATGGAAACGTCGTCAAAGACCCCCGAAACCAACGGCTTGTTGCAGGGGCCTGCGACGGTCAACAATGCTGCCGCGCGGAAATCGAAGTCGCCCCTGCCGCCGCCACCGGGCTGATGACAGCCAGAACAGTTTGTTTGTAGGTATCCGCCGAGGCGTGCTGCCCGCGTGGCAGTGGCGTCGTTAAGGCGTGCGAGCGCCGGCAACGTGTTCGCGGGAGGTATCGACACGATGGCCGCGTTGTTGGCGCCGATGGGCTCGGTGGGATCTACGGGCACGACGCGGTTGAGCAGGCCGAGCGCCCCCATCGTGTCGATCTGATTCGCCCACCGATCGGTGCTTGGGTAGTAGCCCAACCCGTTGAGCTGCGAGATTTTTGGCCCGAGCACACCACCGGTCGGCACCGTATGACAGTGGGTGCACTGCGCGCGACTTGGAAACGTCCACGCCACGCCGTTGATCACGGCCTCGCTATGGGTCTCAACCAAATCGGCGTCGCTTTGATCGGCGCGCCATCGATACGACCAATAGCTGAGACCGCCGTCGGCGTGAAACGCGATGAGGCGCGTCTCTGCGTGGATGTCGCCCACGTCAAAACTTTTGAGCAGCACGCTCCCCGGCGGAAAGATCAAGATCCCCGTGTCGTCGTATTCGGTCAGGGCGGAGGCCGGCGGCAAAAACAACCAGCGCGCCTTCGATGTTCCTGGCTCAGAAAACAGCTCGACGTTCGGCGCAAACGGCAACGCACCGGTGGCGGGATTGTGCGGTTGGTTGGGATCGACGCAGCCCGTTTGCGACAGCAGCGCTGCGGGCCGTGCGTGCGTAGCGTCGATCGGCACGAGCTTCGTGATGTTGCCTGACCACCAGTCAAAAAAGTACACTTCGCCGTCCGCATCTTCTGCAAACGACGACAACAACGCGCGCGAGTCCACCACCCACTTCGGCGTGTACGCGCCATCGACAGCAACGAGCGTTTGGATTTGTCCGCGAGAAAAGTCTGCAAAGAGCGGTTGCCCGCTAAGCTGTGGGAGTGATGCGCCGCGATACACCGGGCCAGCGGTGATGGAAAAGCCTTCGGCCTGTCGATACGCATAAGCAGGTCGCACCGTCGCGCCGGCGTCGCAGTCCGTTTCGCTCGTCACGGTGACGTTGGTCGCGAAATCACCCGTGGGTCGGCAGGCGATTCCCTCCAGGAGCGGCCAACCGTAGTTGCCGCCAGCGGTCACCCGGTTCATCTCTTCGTAGGTCACGAGCCCAACATCGCCGACCCACAAGACCGCGCGTCCGCTGCCGTCGGTGTCGTCGGAAAACGTGAAACGCCACGGGTTGCGAAATCCAAGCGCAAAAATCTCGGGCCGCATACCAACCGCGGTCACAAACGGGTTGTTGGGTGGGATGCGATATCGGACATCATCCTGCAGCGCACTGCCGTCGACAGCGTGCGCGTCGATGCGCAACACTTTGCCCAACAACGACTGGCCATCTTGCGCCGTGACCGGCGGGAAATCCCCGCCGTCGCCAAACGCGATGTACAGCATGCCGTCGGGCCCAAACGTGGCGCCGCCGCCATTGTGTTCTGTGCGCGCCTTGGGCGCCTCGATGATCAGCCGTTCTGACGCGCGCTGCAGTGTGCCATCGGTGAGGACGCGAAATCGGCTTACGGCAACGAAGACGTTGGTCTGCTCGCCGTCGACACACGGGGCCGTGCCATGCAAAATAGTCGGATCGTCCTGGCTGCGGCAGGTGATGTACGTCAAGTACGCGTCGTCGCTATGCGCCGGGTCAAACGCGATGTTCAACAGTCCAGGCTCAAAGCCAAACACCACCTTGTCTTCGATATCGAGCGCGACGCGAGCGTTGCCGCTTTGGGCGGTTGGGTCATCGATGGTGACGACGCGACCCGTCTGCTCGACAACATACATGCGCCGACTCAACGGGTGCTGCACCATCGCGGTGGGACGAAACGCGTTCGTGCAGTCGGAGTCGAGGTACGCGAAGCATTCGTCGTTGGGAGGAAACGCAATGCCCGCGAACGCGGGGGCGAGCGCGACGCCCTGCGTAAGGCTCGTCCCCGTCGGGGCGAAGCACGTCGTGTTTGAAGGGATCTGCATCAAGCCCACCGGGAACACCGTTGTGGGATCGATGGTGTCGCGACAGGTTACGCTGACAGCATCGACCTCGCCATCTTGCAACACTCCGTCGCCCGCCACGCCGCTGGGGGTGCCGTCGTCGACACCGCTGAGCAACTTGGAACCACCAAAGGCACACGTGGAACCGGGGATCACGCGAACGTCCTGTTCGACGATGCCAGCTTCACCTTCACCTTCACCTTCACCCTCGCCTTCACCTTCACCTTCACCGGCTTCACCTTCACCTTCACCTTCTCCGGCTCCGTCACCGTTCGGGAGGCACGCGGATGCCGCCAGTGTTGCGAAGGCGACGCACACCCATCGAGCAGTGATGCCAAGTCGTCCGCAGGCGACGACGTGCCGTGAACCTGTATGCCGACGGTGCGAATTCATGGTTCATCTCCCGAGGTCGATGCACTGCATCGAGACCCAGCGCTCACGCTGTTCAACCTTCGTGCCTGCGCTGTCGGGCTCCCTTGCGCGTCCGAAAGCGTCGCGTGCCGTTGTGGGACGCAAAAACGGGACGCTCGCCGTTTCGGAACATCAAGCGGGCGCGTGGGCATTTTTTGCGAAGTTGCGCGCGCGGCGGCGGCGACGAAGGCAACGGACGGCGGGTGGGGTACGAGTACTCGCGCTCACTCCACGGTCACGCTCTTCGCGAGGTTGCGCGGCTTGTCAACGTTTCGGCCCGCGGAAATCGCCGCGTGATACGCGAGCAGTTGCAAGGGGATGCAAAACACCAGCGCCGCCCAAACGTCGCAGCGCGGCACGACGATGCATGAGCCACCTTCGCCAAGCTCGACGTCTTGTGCCAAGGCTTCGCTGTCGGTGATCAAAATGATGCGTGCTCCCCGCGCTCGCACTTCGCACAGATTCGATAGCGTCTTTGCCTGCAGTTCACCGTGCGGCGCCAGCACCACGACGGAGGTGTTCGCCTCAACAAGTGCCAGCGGACCGTGCTTCATCTCGCCCGCTGCGAATCCCTCCGCGTGAACGTAGGACAGCTCTTTGAGCTTCAACGCACCTTCGAGCGCCAGTGCATGAAATTCTTGGCGACCGAGATATAACACGAGACTGGAGGACACCAACCTCGGTGCGATTGCAGCCACGACCGGTTCCGCCGCGAGCGCGTCGAGCATGCATTGGGGCACCGTCCGCAGGCTGGCGGTCAAGACCTCCAACTGCGCCGGCGTTTGTGTGCCGCGCGCTGATGCGGCTGCGAGTGCCATGCGCGCGAGCACGATCAATTGCGCGGTAAATGCTTTCGTCGACGCGACGCCAATCTCCGGTCCTGCTTGCAACAACAGCCGCGCATCGGCTTCGCGTGCGATACTACTATCGGCAACATTGACGATGGCGATGGTGGCAACGCCGTGTTCGCGGGCGTATCGCAACGACGACAGCGTGTCGGCAGTTTCGCCGGATTGCGAGATGAAGACGTACACAGCACCTTTGTCTAACGGCGCGTCTCGGTAGCGAAACTCCGACGCAACGTCGAGATCCACAGGCAATCGCGCGAGAGCTTCAAACCAACTGCGCGCCAGCATCCCCGCGTAGTACGATGTGCCGCAGGCGACGATCTTCACCCGCTGCACGTCGATCCACGATGCGCAGCTCGCGTAAGTGGCGACGTCGCTGTCATCGGTGGGCGCGCCATGCGCAGGAGCTTTGGTGTGTGTGCTGGCGTAGGCCGTCCGCAACAACGCTGACGCGACCTTCGGCTGCTGAAAAATCTCCTTGTGCGTGAAGTGTGCGTGGCCATCGGTGGCCGTCGCGCTCGCTGCCGACGGCACTGCGATCGATTTGCGTTGTCTCGATTGCTCCTGCGCAGCAGCGATGACGGCGCTGCCGGTGGTCAACACTGCGACGTCGCCGTCGAGCAGCGCCGTCGCTTCGCTGACATGACCCGCCAACGCCAACACATCTGATGCGAAAAAGGACGCCGAGGCGTTCGTCGCTATCAACAGTGGGCTCGCGCGACACGTGACGTACAGCGTGTTGGGTGCATCTTTAAACAGCATCCCGAGCGCGAAGCTGCCATGCAGTTGCTGCACCATCGCCGTGATGGCCTCAATGTGGCTCATGCCCTTCGCGAGGTAGTCGCTCAACAGCACCGGGACAACTTCCGAGTCCGTGGCGCTCATGAAGCGATGACCACGCGCTTGCAGCAAATGCCGTAGCTCCTGGTGGTTTTCGATGATGCCGTTGTGCACAACGGCGACGTCAATGGTGGCGTGGGGGTGTGCGTTGGCGACACTCGGCGCGCCATGGGTTGCCCACCGCGTGTGTCCAATCGCGGTGGCCGCTTCGAGAGGTTCACGCTGCAGCAAACCTACAAGATGCTCGACGTCGCCGACCACGCGCCGCAGCACGATCTGGCCGTCGACAACGCACGCCGCGCCTGCCGAATCATAGCCGCGATATTCCATGCGTCGAAGTGCCAACGCAACAACAGGTAGTGCGCTAGCCGTCGACGAGACACCGATAACTCCACACATAGTTCCCCCTAAACATTGCGAGTTCACGCGCTTGGCGCGCTGCGCACGTGAGACGGTCCCATCAACCGTTTCACGTGCGTAGCCACGCCGTTGCACTTTCGCTGCTGCACCTGCTCACAAGCACGATCAGCGTCGTGACGTGACGTGATGCAATCGACGGGCCACGCTCGCACCGCGCGCGTTGCACGCGAAGAGCGTGCGCAATGACGCAAGGTCTCGCCAACTTTGCGGGCTGAAACGATCGACGTGCGTCTGCGTACCGATTCGGCACATCGCGCGCGTGCCCTTTCGGCACCGGTGTTTCGAAATGGGTGTGCCACCGTTGAAGCGACGCAATTCCGAAAGACCATGGTGGCACGACGCTGGCACTGCTTAAGGGTGCAGCGTGAAGGGGGAGACGATGCAGACAATTTCATTGCAGGAGGACATGCATGTCCATTCGACGTTTTCTGACGGGAAAAACACGATCGCGGAAAATCTCGCTGAGGCGCATCGCAAGCAGCTCACGCGCGTTGGCTGCGTCGACCACGTGCGTCGGGATACAACTTGGGTGGAGGCGTTCGTTCAAGCTGTTCGTACGCAAGGACAGCAGGCTGGCGTTCACGCACTAGCATGCGTGGAGGCAAAGATCCTCAATGCCGCAGGCGACCTCGACATGCCATCGATCGAGATGATGGACGGGGTGGACTACATCTACGCTGCTGACCACCAGTTTCCGCTCGGCGACGCGTGTTACTCGCCTCAACAGGTGAGGGAGATGCTCGCGGGAGGGAGCGACGCGCGTGAATGTGTCGCGCAGCTCGTGTTGGCCACCGTTCGCGTCATGCAGCGCAATGAACGCGTGGTGTTGGCGCATCTGTTCAGCGTGTTGCCGAAAGTGGGACTGGATGAATCGATGGTCACTGACGAGCAACTTGAGTCGTTGACAACTACCGCGCGCGACACCTCCACCATCGTTGAGGTTGATGAGCGTTGGCGCTGCCCATCTTTGCGTACAACCGCAGCGTTCCTGCGTGCTGGTGTGACGGTGGTTGCGAGCAGCGATAGCCATCGCGCTGAGCGCATCGGCGAGTTCAGCTACCTCGGTGATTTGACTGCCGCGTTGGCGAAGCTGTGAATGCGTGCATCGTCACGCTGCTCGCCGCCACGACAGCGACCGGCGCTTCCCTCGACGCCGACGCGCAAGCGGTGCAGCGGGTGTACGCATTGCTGGCTTCGCAACATCAAAGTGGCGCGTCTGCAAATGAAACAAACCGCATGGTCGTGCACGAGCTAGCACCGCTCGTCAGCGCGCGCACAGCAATCGTTGATGCATACCTGCTGCTCGGCGCGTCGCAGCGCGAACAACACGCGCTCGTCGACGCCGAGCACACGTATCGCGAAGGACTCGTGCGTGCGCCAACTGATGTTCGACTGCTGATGGAGCTCGCGACGACGCTTGTATGGGCAAACCGTGCGACCGGAGCGCAACAGCTGTACGATCGCGTTGTTGGCCAGCGCCCTAACGATATTCCCGCAAGACTGGCGCGCGCGCGAACGCGCATGTGGAGTGACGACGATGATGGCGCGCAAGAGGATCTCTTGTCGGTGTTGCGGCTCGCTCCCGCGAACACGGATGCGTTGATGGGTCTCGGCGACTTGCGTCGTAAGCAGCTGCGCACCGCCGAAGCCCTACAGTTGTACGAGCAAGCGCGTCTGCTCGCACCCGACGATGCTGAGCTGGCGCGTGCGGTCAACACAGCCGCGCAGCAAACCGGCGAGATTTTGCGCGCAGAGGTCCGCGTTGCGGCGATGGGTTCCTTAGCGCTCTCGCCGACCACTCCGGGCGCCGGCGCCTCGTTTGAGTTCCGCTATGCGGCCAACAACCGCGTCACTGGCGCGGTGGGGTACGAGTACGCGAGCGACGCAGAGCTGTTGACGTTGGTCGCGGCGGTGCAACGCGGCACGACAGCGACGCATACGTGGCGCGCGCAGTTGACGCTGCGGCCGGTGGGCGGCTTAACGTTTGATGCGGGCACGCAATCACAGCTGTCAAAAGACTTGGTGCGCCATCGTTTGCTGACGCGAGTGAGCGCGCAATTTGGCGCGTGGTCGGTGCTATTTGGTGGGCAACCCGGCGTTCACAGCGACGGCACCTTCGACCTCGGTGTAGATGCCGGTGTGCAGTGGTCGCTCGCACCTTGGATGTGGTGGATGCTCCAGGCGTTTTCGTACGCAAACACACATCAGCAAGCCACGGTGTCCGCGGTCGCGACGGTCAGCGCGGACGTGACAGACCGACTGACCGTACGCGCAAGCGTAGGCGGCGCACTTGTTGCTTCAGTGCGTCTGCCGGCGACGCAACTGACCGTGCCACCGATCGCGACCGGCGCCGTGTCCCTCACGACGCGGGTCACAGACCGGCTCGAACTACGAGCATCGTATCAAGCGATGCTGGGAGGATTGAACCGACATGTCGTGGGACTCGAAAGCACATTGCGGTTTTAGTGCGCGCGTCCTCGTCGCGCTCTGTGCCGTTTCGACGGTGCCCGTGCGCGCCGCGCCCGCGCCAGGCAGCCGACCCGAGACAGTCGCTCACACAAGCCGCCCCGCGACGGGGCTTCGAAACCAAGACGTGCTTGCGACCATCGCGGCCCCGCTGCGCGGTGTGCGGACGGCCGCGTCCCCAAAAGCCCGGGTCGTGCAGACCGTCGACGCGAATCCGTTGCAAATGGACGTGGTGTTGCGCGGCGGCAATGGCTCAACGTCGTTCACGCTGCAGCTTGCGCAAGGCGAATCGCAATCGACGACGCTTGTGGTCGACTGGTCGCTTTCGTCGTACGTCGATGCGGCGTCGTCGGCGCTGACCGTTGAGCTCGACCGCGCACCGGTTGCAACAGTGCCACTTCGCGGGCCGGCGGTTGTCCGGTCCTCGCAGGGGGACGGCCGCACGTCCGTGAAAGTGGCTTTGGGCGTCGTTTCTGAGGGCTTCCACGTTGTGACGCTGCGCGCGCGGCTCAACGTTTTGGATGACCCTTGTTTGCTGCGCCACCAAGACGACGCCTGGATGCGCATCCACCACACGACACGGATTGTCATGCCGCGTGCACCGCGACCCGCGATGTCGCTCGCAAATTTTCCCCAGCAGTTCCAAAACGCGGTGCGCAATCAGTCGCATGTCTTGCTGAAGCCGCCGACGAGCGCCGATGCAGCTTCCGCGGGCGCCACGCTGGATGCAGACGCATCGCTGCGTACCTTGGGTGTGCAACCTGAAATCTCGACGCTCAGCACTGACGCGCGCGTGCCCCGCTTGATCCTCGGTGTCATCGACTCGCCCGCCGACAACGCGCGCACTGCACCGACGCTGCGGTTGGCACTTGAATCCGCGCTGCTCGACGCTGCTACGTCCGAAAAAGGCCCGTCCAACAGCGATGCGATCGGTGGCTTCGCTGTTGTGGGCGATGACGTGCACGTGTTGTCGCGTGACTCATCCGTGCTGGCACAAGTTGTCGTGCAGTTGATGGACCCGGTGTTGCGCGCTGCGTGTGCGGCGACCGCGCCGTGCCTTGTTCATTCGCTCGCACCGCGCGAGATCGACGTAAAAAAGAACCAACAAGCGCCCAATGAAACCAAGGTGTGGGAACTCGGCGACGTTGGCTACGCGGAGGGCTTTACCGCCGCCGGCCCGGGGACGCACACCCTTCGCTTTGTGTGGATGCGGCCACCGGCCTGGATCATTGAAGACGCGCCTGAACTCACGCTGCACATCGCAACGCCGTTGCTCGATACCGAGCGCGTATTTGCGTCCGCCGTTGTGACGCTCAACGATCGGCCACTCGCATCTTGGGATTTGTCAAACGCGGCTGCCGGCGACGCTGATTTGAAGGTGAAAGTCCCGCTCGAGCAAGCGGCGGTTGCTGCCTGGTCGTTCGAAGTACGCGTGAACTTGCGCCCAAAGGATCAGCGTTCGTGCGACGCTGCGGACACCGACAATTTGTGGGCGGTGCTGCGCCCAATCTCGCGCCTCGAGGTTGAGCGCACACAGCCGCATCATGCTGGGGTGGCCGGCTTCTTTGAGCGACACAGCTCACGGCGCCCCGCGCTGCGCTGGCAACAGCCACCGACATGGACAACCGTCGCGCGCGTTGCTGCTGTCGTGGCGGGGTTCGCGCAGCAGACTCCACGCCAGACGTGGTGGACGGCAACCTCGGCGACGACGCCAGTTGAACGGATTGAAGCCGCTGTCGACGAGGTGGTGATCGCGGAGTCTGCGGACCTGTCGTCGGGCGATGCGGCGCTGCCGCTTGCAGACGCGGCCCTCAGCGCGACGTTGGTGCTGTCAACTTCGAAGTCCTCGCTGACCGTCGGCGTCGGCGTCGACGCTACGGTCGACCCACCGAATATGATGTTGGTGGAAGAAGCCGCGGCGGTGTGGATGAACGGCGCTTGGCGCGGCGTTGGCGAGCCTGAAGCCGCACCACGTGTCACGGTTCGCAACGCGAGCATCGCGATCGCACCGATCACGTCGGCGCGAACACAAAGTGTTGATGAGCGGCGGGTGCGCAACGTCAATGCGCTAGCGCTCGGCGCCGTGCTGTTGGCCAGCGGTTCGCTAGCGCTCGTGATGATCTTTCGCCGGCCGCATCCACGCAAAACCGGCGGTACCAGCCTTGAGCTCCCCTATCGAAAGGCACCGAAGTGACAACGTCTGAGCCGGCACCCCACAGTGCGAACGCCCAAAAGGTTTCGCGTGACCTCGACGCGCTATCGGTCGCGCTGCGCACCGAGCGCCAGCACTGTGCCCGTTTGCGAAAAATCTTGATCTTCGTGGTGGCGTTGGATGTCCTCGGCGGTGCAGCGCTGTTGGTAACCCAGTCGATGCGCCAGTTCACATTTTTTTCGCCATGACAAAAATCGTCAACCTGTTCGCACCCGTCGGTGGCTCGCGGACGCTCCGAGCGCGTCCGTCATCGCGTGCCGATGCGGAGGGCGCCAACTCCGACGCGCGCGAGCTGTTGTATGGCTTGTTTAACTTGGTGCCGCCAACGGAACCGCTCGCCCCCGCGTTGGTCCCTCGCGACAGCCACCTGCTCATCGCTTTAGGCGTGACCGGTGAGCTAGATGCGGCGCGCATCGACGCCGCTGTGCAGGTTTTGCTCACGGCGGGAATGCTGCGCGCTGTCGTTGTCGGACAGCAGCGCCACTTGGTGCTGTACGGGGATCTTCCTGCGCTTGATGCAAGCACGGGCGAGTTGCGCGAGCGGCCAGCGAGCCAGTCCGCGCAGCCGATCCCCGCTGCGATTGCGCAAACAACGCAAACGACATCAACCGAAGCACTCGAGGCGCAGGTGTTTCAGCTCCAAGTGCAACTCGATACCGAACGGGAGCGTGGCTTGTTGCTGCGCAGCGCCATCGTCATCGCTGCGCTCATCGGCCTCGCGGCGCTGCGACAAGCAGCACTCTGGTTTTGGGTCTAAAACTTTTCGTTTTCATCAAGCGTCGAAGCGCTCATCGACCTTGCGACGTGACCGTCAAATTCTCAAACCTCGAGCTGAACAAATATTACAGCTGGTTCGCTTAGCTTCACGTTTGAGGTCTATGCTGCGGCGCGATGAAGATGTCGGCAAGCTATATGGGCGAAACGGTGGGACACCTCGCGGCGCATGGGTTCGAGGCGATCGCCGGGCCGATCGTGTACGGTGAGCAAACAGGCACGCGGTTCGAGTTGGTCCGCGAACACTCCCACCTCGTGTTGGAGGTTCTGCGTTCCCCATCAG
>JAYTVG010000810.1:0-3776 GCA_043744135.1 Deltaproteobacteria bacterium
CGACCGCCACGGCCGAGCCCACGTCGAACCGCGCGAGCACGGCGCTGCAGCTCGCGCGTTTCACGCTGTGATCTCGTCGATCGCGGTCACGGCGCGTGCGTTGGTCGTTTGCGCAGCGACCGCCAGCTGTGCCACCGCCAATAGCGACGCGGACTTGTCGTGGTACCTCGCGCAAGCGCAGGGGCAGCTTGAGGTGTTGGCCGCCGCGCAGTCGATAGCGACGCTTGTCGACAACCCGGCCACGCCGCCGTCGACGCGGCGACGCCTGCGCTTGGTCACCGCCGCCCGCGATTTCGCCCGCGATGTCGTCGGCCTCGACGTCGGCTTTCAGTACCGCTCCGTGACGTTTTTGGACGCGCCCGCTGTGGTGTACGTGGTGTCGGCTGCGCCTCGCGCCTCGCTGTCGCCCTACCAATGGCAGTACCCGATTGTCGGCGCGCTGCCTTACCGCGGCTCGTTTGACCTCGATGACGCCGAAGCGCTCGCGCAGCGCATGATGGCGCAAGGCTACGACGTCGACGTGCGACCGGTGACGACGTACAGCTTGCTGGGCGTCGCCCCCGACCCGGTGCTGTCTACCATGCTGTTTTCTTACGACGAAGCCTCGTTGGTGGAGACCGTCATTCACGAACTCGCGCACGCGACCGTGTTTGTGCCGGGGCAGGCGGCGTTTAACGAGGGACTTGCGACGTTCATCGGCGTCACTGGTCGCCGCATGTTTGTGCAGCAGGCGTACGGTGACGACAGCGCCATCGCGCGGCGCACGCAAAGCGACGACAGCGACGAGGCCGCCTACGACCGCGCGGTCGGTGCGCTGGCATTTGATCTGCGCGTGTTGTTTGCGCAAGCCGACACCGTCGCGCGCACTGGTCCCCGCAGCCGCGATCGACGATCCTCGCTGTCGCGCGCGGAGTTGCTGGCGCGCAAGGACCGCATCTTTTTAGAGCACCAGCGCCATTGGCGCGAAGAGGTCGCGCCCACGCTCGTGAGCTTTCGGTTGCGCCATGCCGCGCTTCCCGACAACAACGCGCAGCTGTCAGCGTACGGCATCTACTCGCTCAAGCAGCGCATCTATCAAGATGCTTTCGCCGACTGCGCCCAGAGCATGCGGTGTTTTTTGCGAACGCTCCGCGCGGTCAGCCGCGATCCGGACCCCGAGTTGGCGCTCGCTGAGCGCGCGCGCTCCCACGACGCCGACGTGCCGTTGGCGCCACCCACGGGCGGGCCGTGAAGCACGCGGTGCCGGGCGCACTCGACGGTGCGCGTGCCGATCGGGTGGTCGCGCTCTTGTTCGCGCTGCCCCGCGGCGCTGCACGGCGCTTGATCGACGACAAACGCGTGCGCGTCGACGACCGCGCGGTGAAAAAAGGCGACTGCTTGCGCGCGGGCGCTTGGGTGCGCGTTGTTGGCGATGGCGCGTGGTTGCTGCCCGACGCCAGCGTTGACGTGGTCGTGCTGTTCGCCAACGACGACCTGGTCATCGTCGACAAGCCGCGAGGGGTGCCGTGCCACCCGCTATTGCCGAGCGAGGGTGGCACGCTGGTGGACGCGGTGTGCGCTCGCTACCCCGACACCGCGCTGGCCGCGCCCGACCCCCGCGACGGCGGGTTGGTGCACCGCTTGGACAACGACACGTCGGGCGCCGTCGCAATCGCACGCCACCGCGCCGCGCACGTGCAGATGCGCGCACAGTTCGCCGCAGGCGCAGTCGACAAGCGCGACCTCGCGCTGGTTCAGGGGTGCCTGCGCACGCCGGTGCTCGTCGACGGTGCGCTTGCCCACGACCCCGCGGACGCCCGCCGCATGGTGCTCGACGCCGACGGCACCAGCGCCACCACCCACGCCGTGCCGCTGGCGGTCGGTGCATCACACACGCTGGTGTTGGTGCACGCCGATCGCGGTCGTCGCCACCAAGTGCGGGTGCATTTGGCGTCCGCCGGCCACGCGCTCGTCGGCGATACCGTGTACGGCGCCATCGCGCTCGCGCCCCCGACGCCCAGCGGGCACTGGTTGCATGCACTGCAACTCGAGCTGCCGGGCGTGCCGCGGGTGTGGTGCGCGCCGCCAGCGGCGTTTGTGGCACTGGCAGCACAGCTCGGCTGCCCTGTGGACTTGAAAGCGTTGCGCGCGCACGCTATCCACGGCCATCGGACAGGGTGATGCATGCGTCGATCGCGTTTCAAGTGTGTGGTGGCAACAGCGCTAGTGGTGACGTTTACGGCTGCGGTCGGCTGTAGTCACACCGTCGTCATCGATTCGTCCCCCAGCGGCGCCGACGTCCGCGTCAACGGCGAGCGCATCGGCACCGCGCCCGCGACATACAACGAACAAACGGGCTGGGACCGCGTGTACGACGTCGAGGTCTCGAAAGCTGGCTTTCGCCCGACACGCCGCCAGATCAAGCAGAGCGAATGGAACTTGCCCGTCACGATAGCCTCCGTCGGCGGCGCGCTCCTGTGTATCTATTTGCCGCTGCCCATCATCGGGTTGTTGTGGGCCAAGCAGCTGCCCGATCGCGTGGTGGTTCCGCTGGACCGTGGCGGCAACGGTGCGGCGCCGGGCAGCGGCGACGCCCCGGCGTACGGGTACTAGTGCGCGCGTTTGCGTATGCGTGCCTGCTTGCTCTTGGTGCATGCGCGCACCAAGTCGTCATCAACACGTCGCCCTCGGGCGGCACCATCGTCGTTGACGGTGTCGACGCGGGACCGGGCCCCGTGACCTACGTGGAGTCGACGGGGTGGCGCAAGACCGCCGTGGTCGAGGCGACGCTTGAGGGGCATCAAGCGGTGCGCCAGCAGCTCACGCAAGCGGAGTGGTCCCTCCCGCTGACGGCTGCGGCCGTGTGCGGGAGCTTGGCGCTGGGCTCGCCGTTGACGGGCGTGGGTGCGTTGCCGCTGGTGGGGTTGTTTTTCGCACGCCAACTGCCCGACGTCGTCATCATCCCGCTCGCGCCGCTCACCGGCACCGCCCCACAAGCACCGGGGTTGCAACCGCCGGCGGTGCCCGCGCGAGCTCCCGATGCCGCGGCGCCCGCGCGCCCTTGAAGCGGTTGCGCCTCGGCCCGCCCGCGATCTGCGGCGCAGTGCAAACGGCGCGCGCTCAACCAGATAGAGGCCAGAGCACAACACCGCGCGCTGCAGTGCGTGGTGTTGCGGTGGCCGGTGGCGTGGGACGCGTGCGTTTGAAAAAACCACGCCGCCCCACGCGAGGCACCGGTACGTCGGGGGGCTGCAGACGTCGCTTGTTTTTTTGACCTTCAAGGGCTGACCCCGGGGTGGGATCTTCAGGGCGGGCGCGCGTGGGCGCGTGGGCGCGCAGGCGCGGGGGCGCGGGTGGGATCTTCAGTGCGGGCGCGGAGGCGCGGGTGCGCGGGGGGGGAACCTTGAGTGCGGGCACGCGGACGCCGCCGTCGAGCGACTCCGCCGCCGCCGCCCCCCGAAAAATGCGCCCCCCCGCGCCGAACCGGGTGTTGCTGCCGCGCTGATCCGCGTCGGTGCCCCAGCGCTCGCTTCAACAATCGTCACCTTGCGCCACGCCTGCGTCATGCGCGAATTGAAGGCGGCGACGTCTGACACCGACGTGAGGCTCCTGAAGCAACACGCGGGCAACGCCGCCTCACTGGGGAGCGCGCGGGCCTTGAAGGGAGGGCATTTGTTGTGTAGCGGCGGGTATGGCTGACCGACTGAGCGACAAACAAGTCACCGTGCGTATCGCGCCGTCGCCCACAGGCGACCCGCACGTCGGCACGGCGTACATCGCGCTGTTCAACTACGTCT
>JAYTVG010000811.1:0-1183 GCA_043744135.1 Deltaproteobacteria bacterium
ACGCGCTTCACCTCGGCACTGGTGCAGGTCGTGCTCGGCGGCTTGCTGGTGCTCGCGACCGGCATCTTTGTCGGCAGCAGTTAAAATCGCAGCGTTGCATTTTTTTTCGCGGCTGCCCCGCCAAAGCCACGACGCTCATTGAGGATGCGTCGTATCGAAGCCCGCGCCGCGATGCGCACGCTTGAGCGACCGTGTTCGCGTCCCGGCAGCGGGGAGTGTTGCCCATGTCCAGTTCCGTACCTCAGTACCGCGCGCGGTGTCGCCAAGTCGCTCTCTGGACCGCTTTGCTCGGTGCCAGCGCAGCGCAGGCACAGCAGACGACCGGCACGGCCTTTTTCGTGTCTAGCGACCACCTGCTGACGTCCGCACAGCTGATCAAAAGCTGCCGCGACGTGAAGATCAGCGAGCCCGGCAGCACGCTGCAGCGCTCGGTCCGCATCGTAGCCACCGACGCTGCCAACGATCTCGCGTTATTAATCGCCCCCGGCATCCAAGTGGCAACGCCAGCCCCCTTGCAAACGCGCGTCGAGCAGGGTGAAACTTTTTATATCTTCGGCTTTGGTGCCAGCGAAAAACTTGCGCGCGGCGGACAGATGACGACAGGACTCGTCGAAGCCGTGAGCACCGCCGACGCCACCGCCCAGCGCGTGCAAGTCACCGGCCCCATGCGCGAGGGTGCCAGCGGCGCGCCCGTCATCAACGAATGGGCGCAGGTGATCGGCATCGCCACCACAGATGCGGCCGGCAAATCACCGCGCGCGCAGGCGAGTTTGGCGATCAAGATTTCGGCGGCTTTGAAGTTTCTCGAGGCGCAGAAGGTACCCGTGACGGTGGCACCGGTTGATACGACAGGCTTATTCGGCCCCGACATCGCCAAGCGCGCACAGACTTTCACGGTGCAGCTAACGTGCACCAAGGCAGCCGAAGCCGCGATCATCGCGCCGCAGGCAGCAACCACGGCCGTTCAGCTGCAGCCGCGGCGTGTCGCCGTCGCGCCAAAACCGGTGCCCGACCGCGTGAAGATGGCAGCCCCGCGCCCACTACTAGTGTCGAAAATCAGCTGGCACCCCGATCGCTTCGTCGAAGGCGAAGGCGATGTCGCAGTGCTGCGCCGCCTCTCGCGCGCCCAATGCGAAAAAGCCTGTCTGACGCAACCGCGCTGCAAGCTGGTCGAGCACTATCG
>JAYTVG010000812.1:0-1183 GCA_043744135.1 Deltaproteobacteria bacterium
ACTCGTGGCCCGGCAACGTCCGCGAGTTGGAAAACATCATGGAGCGAACGTTGTTGTTCGCGGACAAACCGACCATGGACGCCAACGACTTACCGCCTGACTTGCAGGCGCGGATCGGAGGCCTCAAAGCGCCTCCCGCTACCGGCGTCGATCTCGCCGATTTCGGCAGCTTGAGCAGCTCGATGAAGGACATCGTGCGTCAAGCGACCGCAGAGCTTGAGCGCGAGTTGATCCAAAAAGCGCTCGACGAAACGCTCGGCAACGTGACTCACGCTGCGCGTCGCTTAAAGATCTCGCGCAAGAGCTTGCAAATCAAAATGAAGGAGCTCGGCCTTCGCGATGACACCAAAGCCGGCGACGACGCTGCCGACGACGCTGCCGCCGAGCCGGATCACTAGCCGCGTGCTGTCGATGCAACAGCGCCGAGGCGCTCGCGTTTCGCAAACGTCATCCGCACCGATGAAGCACTGCCGATTGTTGGGCTCAAGCCCGTCCCAAGCAGCCGGCCCAAACCGGCGACGGCGCGCCACCTGCGTGCAAGCGAGGGCGGAGTTCGTCGAAAGACACGCCAGACAACGTGTCAAAACCGCTGTGGCGCGGTACTAGCGTGCGACCAGGAGGCGTGTGTGACGAAGCAACTTGCGATGGGCATCGACCTTGGCACGAGCAATAGCTGTGTTGCGATCGTGGAAGATGGCGTGCCGTTGGTGGTGCCCAACGAGTGGGGAGAAAAAACCCACGCCTCGGTCGTGGCGTTTTTGACCGATGGCGGCGTCATCGTCGGCAACGATGCCAAAAAGCACATCATCACTCAGCCCAAAAGCACCATCTTTTCCGCGAAGCGTTTGATCGGTCGCTACTTCTTCTCGGAGGAGGTGAAAAAGGCGCTGACGATCTGCAGCTACGACATCGTCGAAGGGCCCAACAATTCTGTGCGGGTCCGCGTCAATGACGCCGTCTATTCGCTGCCTGAGATCGCGGCGATGATTCTCAAAGAGATGCGCATCATTGTCGAAGCGCACGTCGGGCACCCTGTCACGCAAGCCGTGATCACAGTCCCGGCCTTCTTCAATGACAATCAGCGGCAGGAGACCAAAAACGCCGGCCGCGTCGCTGGCCTCGATGTGCTGCGGATCTTAAACGAACCAACGGCGGCGGCGCTCGCTTACGGCTTCGGCCAAAA
>JAYTVG010000813.1:0-3770 GCA_043744135.1 Deltaproteobacteria bacterium
GTGGCGATACAAGATATTTCGGTCGCGGTAGTAGCGCCATGCGTGCTTGGCGAAGGCGCGCTTGGACGCGGAATAGATCTTGAGGTCGCGGTTGCCGAAGTGCGGGTGGGCCTCGATCTCGCTGCCGACCGCCCAGACCTCGGGGCACAACACGCGATCTTTCGTGACGCGCTTGTAGCGCTCGATGAACGCGACAAACGAGCCGCAATTGGCTGCCATGGCGTCATCCACTTTTTTGCCATGCGCGAGGATCAACACGTCGGCGCGCGCGAGCGCGGCATCGCAGCGCGTGATGTCGTCGTAGTTCCAGTCGACGCCGAACTTGAGCGGCAGCACAGTCGCGCCATGGCGCGTCAGCCAAGCGCACAGCGGCGCTCCAAACGCCCCGCTCGCGCCGGTGACGACAAAACAGCGACCCGCGACCGGCAACGACAATCCCAGCACCTTGTCGACGACGGGGACGAACGACGAAAAGAAATGGTTGGGGTGCACGTGGTGCAAGAGATGATAGCTCGGCGTGACCCACAGCTGAGAAAGAGTCGATGGAAGCTTACCGACAAGGTGGTGATTGAAATCGTATCCGCGGTACACAAAAAAGTTGCCAATGAACCCGCCGACATTCACCACTTGCATGACGATCGCCGCCACCACCGCGGTGGGCGTGCTGACGAACAGCACGGCCGCGCCGCTCAACAGCACGCTGACGCTCACCTGCGTGAGGAACTCGGGCAAGATGTGGTGGATCAAGTTGCGCCGCTCCCACGCCATGTCGCGCTGCAGCGTAGGCCCCAAAAAGCGATGGTGCGCTTGGTGCATAGCACCCAGACGCCCGCGCCAGCTGGGCTTGTCCATAAATCGGTGCAGGGTGATGTGGATGACGTCAAACGTCAGCGTCGCGCACATGCCCGTGAACGCTGCGAGCGCAAGCACCGTCAACGCCCACACCACGACGCCACGGGCATCGTCGGGAATATCTTGGCGCATCGCCGTCAGCCAGTTCGCAAGCATCATGGATTGGCCTACACTCCTAGTCGTGTCGCACCGACGCCGCAATCCGTTGACGAATGAGTGGCTGCTGGTGTCACCACAACGACTCACGCGTCCATGGAACGGCGCCGCTGAAACCACGCCGACGGCGCCGGTCGTTACGCACGATCCCGCGTGCGCGCTGTGCCCTGGAGTTGTGCGCAGCAGCGGCGCCACCAACCCAGCGTACGAAGGCGTCTACCTATTTGACAACGATCACCCAGCACTGGCGCCGCTGGCTGTACCGGTGGCGAAACCCGACACCACGCTCGCGCATGAACGCGCATTGTTTGTCGCCGAACCCGTGCGCGGCCGTTGCGAGGTGTTGTGCTTTTCGCACCGCCACGACGTCAGCGTGCCGGCGCTCGGCGTAGCACGTTTGGCCGAAGTGCTCGACCGCGCGGCGCAGTGCACGATCGCAAACGCGTCCGACGGCTTCGCGTGCACGCAGCTGTTTGAAAACCGGGGCGCGCAGATGGGCGCATCGTCGCCACATCCCCACGGTCAGCTGTGGGCGCAAGCGGCACCACCGACGCTTTTGAAGCGGGAGCTCCACGCCTTTGAAGAGTATGTGGGTGTCCATCAAAGGTGTATCTTGTGTGTCCTGCAAGACGTCGAGGTACGCAGCGCGGAGCGCGTCGTGTACTGCGATGACGAGGTGATTGCACTTGTTCCCTACTGGGCAGTGTGGCCCTTTGAGACCCTGGTGTTCACGCGGCAACACGCTGCCGACCTGCCGTCAATGACGGTGCGCCAGCGTCAAGCGATGGCGCGCGGGCTCATGGAAGTGTTCACGCGTTACGATGGCCTGTTTGACGTCCCGATGCCGTTGTCGTGGGGCGTGCATCAAGCTCCGATCGGATCAGCTGCGGCATTTCACGCACACGCGCATCTGTACCCACCGTTGTTGCGTTCGGCGTCGGTGCGCAAGTGGATGGTCGGCTACGAGATGTTGGGGGAGTCGCAGCGCGACCTGCTGCCCGAGCAGGCAGCACAGCGCTTGCGCGACGTGTTGGCAGCCGGTGGGTCGCTGCATGCACCGTGACGACGGGGCCGCGCAGGCCGCGGCTGGCTTTGTGCGCGCGTTCGGCACTGCACCGCACCGGGTCGCGTTTGCGCCAGGTCGCGTGAATTTGATTGGTGAGCACGTCGACTACGTTGACGGCATGGTGCTGCCGGTCGCCATCAACCGAGGCACGTGGGTGGCGGCGAGGGCAAACCGCAGCGGGCGCGTGGTCATGCACAGCGCACTGTCGCAAAGCGCCAGCGATCCGGCTGCGGGTGGTTTGGACGTTGCGCGCATCGCACTCGACGATGCGCGTGCAGACCAGCCGGCCTGGGCCCCGTACGTCCGCGGCGTGCTGGCGTTAAGCGCGCAGCCGCCTGCACGCATGGGAGTGCAAATGTACGCGCATGGAGATTTGCCGATTGGCGCTGGCCTGTCGTCTTCAGCAAGCCTTCAGCTCGCGGTGTTGGTGGCGGCGCAAGCGGTGGGCTGGCCGCACGCGGCACCCGAAAAAAACGCGCGCACGGCGCAACACGCGGAACACAAGTTCGCACATGTGCACTGCGGCATCATGGATCAGCTGGCGGTGGCATGTGGTCGAGTCGGCCACGCGCTGCTCATCGACTGCCGAAATCTTTCAGTTGAACATGTGCACATTCCTCAAAGTGTCAAACTGTTGGTACTCGACACCGGGGCATCGCGCGCACTAGCGGGCAGCGCCTACAACGCACGTCGCGCAGCGGGTGAAACAGCCGCGCGCCTGCTCAAGGTCACCCTGCGCGAGGTGAGCGATCGCTCCCTTTGCTATGCGCGACTTCCACAGGCGCTCATCCCGACGGTGCGCCACGTGGTGACTGAGATCCGCCGCACCACGCGCATGGCGGCGGCGCTTGTGCGGGGCGATTTGTTTTCCGCCGGCCAGCTCATGCGTGCATCGCATGCCAGCTTGCGCCACGACCTGCAGGTGTCGAGCCCCGCGCTTGACGCGATGGTTGACGAAGCATCAAAGCAAGACGGCGTGTGGGGCGCGCGCATGACCGGGGCAGGGTTTGGCGGCTGCGTGGTGGCGTTGGCAGAGGCGGGATGTGACGCCGAAGCCATCTTGTCCCGCTACCGGCGTCGCCACCCGGAACTCAGCGCGCGCGCGCTGGTCGTGCGCGCCAGCGCCGGCGCCAGTCTCGTGGGCTGAGCGTTTGCACCGCGGCTACGGGGCGGGAATCGGACGCGTGTCCTTGCGCTCGCCGTAGACTGGGTCAGGTGCAAACACGCACGACAAGCGCGATCCAAACGCGCGCACGACGTGCTCGTCCACCAACGAAAAGATCTTCCCTGCGGGCTCCGGCAGCGCGACTGCCACGCGATCGGCCTTGGCCTTCACGATCACGTCCACCGACGTCAAAAAGCGCTCTTCGGCGCCGTCTTGCATCGACGCGTGTGAGCCCCAACCAAACACGAAGATGCGGATGGGACGGATCCGACCTTGTGTTGGCACCAGCACGCGCTCGCCGCGTTGGCCGGTGATGACCCCGCGCAAAACAAGTTGGCTGAGGCGGCCGCACAAGCGCCAGTCGACGAAGCTCGCCACTCCCATCAGTGGCCGCAAGTCTGACGTGAGATGCAGCACCAGCGTGTCAGCGTCCAGGGCGTCGAGCGCTTCGAAAGACGCGTCGACCCACACCTTTTCGGTGCCTTTGTCGGAGGCGACGTCGACAGCTTTGCTTGCGCCACCTCGCGATTT
>JAYTVG010000814.1:0-3766 GCA_043744135.1 Deltaproteobacteria bacterium
AGTTGGTTTCGTTGTTGGCGTACGCGATGCGCTGCACCAGCGAGGCGCACACCGGACAGGGGTGGCCGGCTTTGCCGTGCACCGCCATCTCGGGACGAAAGGCCGTCACCTTGGTCAACAACGGCACCGCTAACGCTTCCGCCCGCAAGCGTTCGGTCCACTGCGTGAGCACGTCGGTGATGGCGGCCAACAAGCGCGCGGTCTGTGCGGCCGACAGCGCATCACTCATGGTGACGGGCGACAAACGCGCGCGATGCAAAATCTCGTCGCTGTAGGCGTTACCGATGCCCGATAGCGTGCGTGGGTCCGTGAGCGTGCGCTTGAGCGTGTGGCGTTCACGCGTCAGCGCTTGCGTCAGCGTGGCGGCCGTGAGCGCGAAGACGTCGACGCCACCAGGGTCATGCAACGCGAGCGCCAACGCGCCCTGCACGAGGTGTAGCGACGCGCGCTTTTTCGGTGACGCCTCCGTCAGCAGCAGCGTGCCGTTTGAAAAATCAAACGCGCACACACCCACCTTCGCTGGGATCTTGGCCGTGAGCTGTGCGCGCGGTTTCCAAGCGAGCCGGCCAGCGATCATCAAATGCAGCACCATGAAGTGATCGCCCGACAGCGCGAACACCAAGCGCTTGCCCAAGCGCCGCACATCGTCGACGGTGCGGGTGACCAAGTCACCGATCGCAGGCGTCACGGTGCGCAGCACAAACGGCGACGCCACGCGCACCGCGAGCAGCTGCTGCCCCACGAGCAACCTTTGCAGCCCCTCTTGGTACACCGTGATGTCGGGCAGTTCCGGCACACCGCACAATAAGGCCGCGTCGGTGCATGCGCAATCGATGCGCGCTTGTTAGCGTGCGCTGATGAACGGCACACAACACACCTCCGCAGCAGCAGCCCGCGACGTGTTAACCTCTTCACGCACGGTCGCGGTGCTGGGCGCGCATCCCGACGCCGCACGCCCAGCACACTACGTGCCCGCGTATTTGGCGCAGCAGGGTTACCGCGTGCTGGCCGTTAACCCGCGCTTTGTCGGTGAGCAGCTCTTTGGCAGCACCACGCGCGCGACGTTGGCGGAGCTCAACGAGACCGTCGACATCGTGGATGTGTTTCGGCCAGGCGCCGCACTCGCGGGACATTTGGCGGACGTGCTCGCGATGATCCCACCGCCGCGCACGGTGTGGCTGCAACTCGGCATCGACGACGACGCGGTTGTGGCAGCGCTGCTCGCGCGTGGCATCGACGTGGTGCGTAACCGATGCACGCTTGCCGACCACAAAAGTTTCGGCTTGGGTGTGATCGCTGCCGCGAAGTGAGCCCGCCATCGCGATCGCATCGTCAGCGCGCGTACGGTCCGCCGCGGTGAAGTTCTGCGGCGCGATAAAGCTGCTCCGCGAGCACACAAACACACAAGCGATGCGCAAGCGTCAACGGCGACAACGACACCACAGCATCGGCCGCGGCGCGCACGATGTCATGATGGCCGCTGGCGCCACCGATCAAAAACGCCAGCGGCTTTCCGCGCGCCATCCATCGGTCGAGGTCGTTCGCGAAACCGGTCGAGGACGCGTTGAGCACACCGGCGGCGTCGAGCACGACGCGCGTGCAGTTGACGGTGGCGGCTAAGATGCGCTCGCCCTCTTTGTGCTTTACGACGTCGTCGCTGGCGCCCTTGCCGCGCCTTTGCGGCGTCAACGGGACCAAAGCAGCGTCGATGCGCTTGCCGGCGCGCAGCAAGAACTCCACGGCAGCGAGCTGAAGCGGATCGCGCTTGTCTTCACCAAAGAACACCACACGCGTGCGCATGGCATGTCATGCCGCCGCGCGCGAAAAAGAAAAGTGAGCACCGATGTCAACCGCGAGCGGTCTGGCGCGCGGCGCCGCCATCGCGGTACCGTACCAACATGCGCGCAATCGCGATTTTCATCGTTGCATCGGGCTGCGCCGCAGCACTCGGCTGCCAACCACCCACGCCACGTGGATACGCAGGTGAAGGTGAAGGTGAAGGCGAAGGTGAAGGTGAAGGTGAAGGTGAAGGCGAAGGCGATCCCTTTTTATCGGACCGCGCGCTGTTTTTCGGTGCCGCGCGCTGCCCGGCTGACGTGTTGTTTTGCGAGGACTTTGAAGACGACGCCGTCGGCGACCCCCCAAACGCCGTGGTGTGGCAGACGGCCGACGCGGGCATCACCGTCGACGACACCATCGCGGCGCGCGGCTCGCATGCGTTACATGTGGTGACGCAGTCGACGCAAGCGCTCCATTTCGCGAGCACCACGGTGCCATTCCCAGCGCTTGAGCGTCGCATGTTTGGCCGGTTGTTTTTTCGCGTGGCTGCACCGCGACCGACACCGTTTAACCACTGGACGGTGGTGGAGGCGGTCGGCACCACGGCGGAGGGCGGTGATGGTCGCATCCGTTACGGCGGCATCTTACAGCCACCCGCCACCAACCATTTGCTGTTCAACTACGACATCTGGGGCAATCGCCCGCCCGACTTTCACGAGGTGGGCGTGGAGGACCAAACGGATCTCGCGGACGACACGTGGCACTGCGTGGAGTGGATGTTTGACGTCGACACGCGCGCGGCGCAGCTGTTTTTGGATGCGGTCGAGCAACCGCAATACGGCGCCCAGGGTGCGATCGACGGCATTGATTTGGCGTTCCCGTTGATGCGCGAGCTCAACATCGGATGGGCCGTGTACCAAGATCTCGGCGCTGAGCAGTGGAACGTCTACGTCGACGCGATCGCTGTCGACGACGCACGCATCGGCTGCATTCGATAGTTCGCCATCGACGGGTTACGGCTCAAGCTCGAAGCGCTATTTTAACAGTTCGATGATTTCGTCGACGTGACCGAGCATCACGACGGAGTGGCGCAACATCTGCTCGAGCAGCAGATCGATGGAGAAAAAGAACACGATGCAGCCACCGATGACCTTGGCGGGCATCGCCATGAAGTACGCGTTGATCTGGGGCGCGACACGGTTGATGAGGCCAAAGCACGTCTCCGTCACCAAACACACGATGCCGGTGGGCATCGCCAACAAGATGGCGATCAACAAGATATCGGATGTGATGCGCGCGCAAAAATCTACGAACGGCCAAAAGCCCGCTTGAAAGTGCGGCCAATCATTGAGCGGGACCGCAGCAAAACTTTCAAACAGCGCGTTGATGAATGGGTGGTGAAGGTCGAGCGCCAAAAACAACGCGATCAACAACTGGTACTGCATGGCGCCAAACGCAGACGAGCGCTCTTCGATCTGCGGCACTTGCAGTTGGATCTGGTTTGAGCCGCGCAAGATGTCGATGAGCTGGCCCGAGATCTCGACGATATAAAACACCTTCGACGCCGTGAAGCCGATGACCAGGCCCACAAACGTTTCCTTCAGCATCATCAAGAAAAACGCGATGGCAGTGTTTGGCACCGGCCCCGTCAAATGGTGCACGACCACTGGCCACAGCACCATTGTCAGCGTGGTGCCGACGCCCATCTTCACTTCCATGGGGGCGTTTTTGCCGCCCAAAAACGGCACCAACACCACGATGGCCATGATGCGCGCCATGATGAGCGAAAAGATGATGATGTTGCGAGTGAGGTCGGCTTGCTGCATGAGCGCGCCGATAAAATTCATCATGCGCGCCGCCGCACAACACTGCCCTGATGCGCATCACGGCACGGCATTGCTAGTTCATGACCTCGACAAATCCGCCCAAACAATGCGCCGCAAAGCGCACCATGGTGGTGCCGATCCAAGGGCCCGTCGCCGCCAGC
>JAYTVG010000815.1:0-3765 GCA_043744135.1 Deltaproteobacteria bacterium
CTCATCGTCGCTGTGCTGATCTCGGCGGTGGTACGCGTCGTGCTGTCGCACACGTGGCTGCAGGGGGGCCGCAACCGGCTGCGCTGGGAGAAGGAGGCGGTCGCGGAGATTTTGGTGTTTGGCCGCTGGGTGTTCATCTCGACGATGATTTATTTTTTTTGCAGCCGCTGGGACGTCTTCGCTGTCGGCAAGCTCAAGGGGATGGAGATTTTGGGCGTGTACGCGGGCATTGCACTTCTGATCGTGAGCGTCCCCGTCAACATCGGCGATCGCGTCGTCGGCTCGATCCTAACTCCGCTGCTGTCGCACAGTTTTCGCGCCGACCCTGAAGGCTTTAACGCCTCGCTCAATAAAGCGCTCACCGCCGTGCTCCCCGCGGTCTCGGTGTTGTTTATCGGCGCTGCACTGACTGCGCCTGCGTTTGTCAAGCTCGCGTACCGGCCGGTGTTTCACGACGCAGCGTGGATGGCGCAGCTGCTGTTGGTGTGTGGGTGGTTGGTGTTTGTGCAAAGTGCCAGCACGTTTGCGCTCGTTGCGATCGGCGACTCCAAGTCGATCGCCGCCACAAACGCCGTGCGTCTCGTCGCCACCGCGGTTGCATCGGTGCTGCTGTACCAAGCGTTCGACATCGTTGGCTTCATCTTGGGATTGTCGATTGGCGCCGCAGCGGGCTGCGTGGCCGCTTGGGTCGCGCTGCGTCGGCACGGCATGCGCGTCGCTCTCGTCTCTGCCGTGACGGCGCTGATGGGCCTGGGCATTGCTGCGCTAGGTTGCGGGTTGCCGTGGTGGGTCAGCACCGTCGTCGCGTGGCCGCGCGAATTTCTTACGCTCGCCTCCGTCGTCGTGGTGCTTGCGCCCTACGCGTTCGTAGTGCTGACGCGGGCGCGCCGCACGTTGCGCGCGGGAATCTAAGCTACTGTTGACGACGCGGCTTTGAGGCTCGTGTCGGGTCTGGTCGAGTTTTTTTCGCGCCTTGCGGCAAGGCAGCAACGCGCAACAGTGCGTCGCGTGCCTGCAAGACGTGGCCCTCGTTCGCTTTCATCTTTAAGACCGCGAGCACATCGACCATCGCGTCGTCGCGTCGTCGCAGCTCGAGCGCGAGCAGTGCGCGCCGCAGCGTCCAGTTCGACGTATCGAGCGTCGACTTGACGATTGCCAGCGCCTCCACCGTCACTGCGATGCCGTCCTGCCACGCTTCTTTTTTGCACAGCAGCATGAACGCGACGCTGAGCTCGGGCAACGTCAACGCGCGCTGTGTGCGCACTTCAGCGAGCACCGACAACGCTTCGTCCACATCGCCTGTGCGTGCATGCTCGAGCGCCACCTCGAGCGCCCCACGGGCTCTCTCGTTCGCGAACAGTTCTCGATCTTGCACCGTTTGCACAGTAGCAGACAGCAGTGGTTGATGCGCGCGCCCCCGATGACACGACCAACACCGCGCCCGTTCCCTCGCGCACGGCGCTGCTCGCCGGCTACTTCGTGCTGTACGTCGTGTGGGGCTCAACGTACCTAGCGATGCGCATCGCAGCGGACACGCTGCCGCCGTTTTTGCTCGCGTCATCGCGCTTCGTCATCGCCGGCAGCGTGCTGTTTGGCTACGCGGTCGCGCGCGGTGAAGGGTGGCAACAGCCAAAGGAGTGGAAGCGCGCGGCCGTGGTCGCGTTGTTTTTGTTGGTGGGGGGCAACGGCAGCGTCGTGTGGGCGGTGCAGCGGGTGCCGTCAGGCGTGGCGGCGCTGTTGGTGGCGTCCACGCCGCTGTGGCTCGCGGTGTTTTCGCGCGAGCGCGTCACGCGACGCGTGGTGCTGGGCTTTGCGCTGGGTTTTTTAGGTATCGGTATCTTGGTGGGTCCAAGCGCCATCGGCTCTGGTCGTGTCGATCCCGCTGGTGCCGCGATGTTGTTGTTGGCTTCGGTGTCTTGGGCGATCGGCAGTTTGGTGCAACGCGCGGGTCGCGCCACGTCGAGTGCGGCGGCGTCTGGCATGCAGATGCTGATTGGTTCGGTGTTTTTGTTCACGGTGTCATCGCTGGCGGGCGAGCGGTTGCACGTGGACGCGATCTCGTCGCGTTCGATCGCTGCGCTCGCGTACCTCACGGTGTTTGGTAGCCTCATCGGCTTCACAACTTACGCGTGGCTGCTGAAGCATCAACCCGCCTCGCGCGTGTCGACCTATGCATACATCAACCCTCTGGTCGCTGTGGCACTTGGATCGTTCATCGCTGCGGAACCGGTGTCGCCGCGGGTGCTGTTGGCCGCGGCGGTGATCGTCGGTGGCGTCGTGTCGATCCTGGCGAGCCCCACCTCGCCGTCAGGCACGCGGGTCGAAACGGGAGAGCCGTAGTAATTCATCAAACAATCGACGTTCGTCATCGGTGGGTTGGCTTGGGATAACGACGCGCAACTCAACCACCAAAGCGCCACGTGTGCCGTCGTGCTTTGGTAGGCCTTTGTCTTTGAGTCGCAAGCGGTTGCCGGCCTGAGATGCCGCCGGAATTTTCAGCTGGACTTCGCCGTCGAAGGTCACGCATGGCACGCGCGCACCAAACATCGCCTCCCACGGCGACACGTTCACCACGGTGAGCAGCTCGTGACCGTCGAGTTTAAAGCGCGCGTGCTCATCGATATGCACGCGCAACAGCAGATCGCCATCTTCGCCGCCACCCAATCCCTTGCCCCCCTGTCCTGCAAGCCGAATTTTCTTTCCCTCGGTGGTTCCAGGCGGAATTTTGACGGTGAAGGCTCGGGCGTCGGCGCGCCGTCCGCCGTCGATGCCGACGACGGGGCTTTCAAGCGTGATCGTCTTTGTGCTGCCATGATAGGCGTCTTCCAACGCGATGGTCAGCTCCACTTCTTGATCGGCGCCAGCGCGCGCAGCTTGGTGCGGTGCCCGCCCGGCGCGCCCAGGCGGACCACCACTAAAAAACGCATCGAAGAAGTCTGAAAATCCGCTTGCTGCCGGGTCGCCACGGCCAGGCGCGCCGCGAAAATTCCAGTCGACGTTTTGCCAACCCGACGGCGGCCGCACGTCTTGCCCCCCGGCGAATCCTTGCGTGCGCATCTGATCGAAGGTGCGCCGCTTTTCAGGATCTTTGAGCACCTCATACGCCTCGCCGACGGTTTTGAATTTCTCCTCGGCACCCTTCGCGCGGTTGATGTCGGGATGGAATTTCTTGGAGAGCTTACGGTACGCGCGCTTGATCTCGTCTTGCGTGGCGGTGCGCGCCACTGCGAGTACCTCGTAGTAATCGACGAATTGCATGAGAGAGATCTACCCACCTGGCGAGCTTGCGACAATGACCACGAGAAGGCTGCGGCGTTGCGGACGATGCCCTCGAGGGGAGCGTGGGAAGATGGACGTTACGCCAAGCGCACAGCGATCGCGTCCTCGTCGGGCAGAAACCTTAAGCCGGGAGTGCCCGTGATCAGATCAAACAACAGCGGGCTGCTTGGGTCGTCGATGACGCCGCCAGAGACGCACAACTCGCCGTCCGCCGCGAGGTGGCACATGGCGCTGGCGCGCTCGGGTGCCCTGCCGAAGTAGTCGAGTCTGTCGTTGAGCGTGACCGCCGCCGCTGCGCCGCGGTGGACACCGGCCGCGAGTTCGCAGGGGGCCGCGACCTTCGCGAGCGCGGCGCGCACTGTTAACGCTGCGTTGATGGCGAGCGTTGAATCGTCGAAGACCGCGACGACGCCATCGCTGACCACTTTCACCGCGGCGCCTCCGTGCGACAGCACGTGCTCCTCAACAGCCTTAAAGGCACCATAC
>JAYTVG010000816.1:0-1179 GCA_043744135.1 Deltaproteobacteria bacterium
CACCGCGTTTGCCGCGCGCGTCACAGCATTGGTGGACGCTTCGCCGGCGGCCACGCGGGCGAAGCTTCATGAGCGCGTGACGGCGTTGTTGGCCGTCCCGCAACACGCCACCGGCATTGACATGGTGCGCGTCGACGATGTGAAGGCGCGCATCCACACGGTGAGGCGATGGTTGTTTGGCAGGAATGCCGTTGCCGCAGCACCGGTGTACGTCGCGGCGCTCGCGCAGTGCAGCGTCGCGCTCGACATGCTGTCGCTTCGCGCGACCGAGGAGATCGCAGTCGCGCAGGTCGCACGCATCGTCGAGGAGGCCACACGGCAAGCGCCGCGCCCACGGGCGTACGCGAGTCAAGCGGGGTTGGCCGCCGTGCGCGACCCCGGCTGCGTGTACGGCCCCGCGACGACGATCGTGTGGTGGAACTTTACGCGTGAACAGACCACATCGCATGCGACGTGGTGGTCGGAGTCCGAACGACGCCAGCTCGCACTCCTGGGTGCCCATGTGCCCGATGCCGCGCACACGGCGATGGCAGTCGCACAGCAGCAATCACGTCCGCTGCTTTGCGCAACCGATCGCCTCGTCCTAGTAGCCCCACGTGTCGACCAAAGCGGCGAGCCATGCCAGCCGCACGCGGTATGGGACGAAGTCGTCGGGCGGGCCGGCGGCGACGTTGCGCGCGTCGGCGTCATCGTTTCAGACGTGCTCCATCGTTCCTTTGCTTGCGCATCTGTCGAAGTGACACCCGTGGCGTTGCCGCGTGCCTACAATGTGGTCAAGCTGCACGGCCCGGTGACGCGCTTGCTACAAAGCCCGTCGAGCATGGAGCAGTTGCTGGGGTGCCCGCTGCAGTTCGCTCTCGACACGTGGCACATCCGCCACCGCGAAGTGCTGGTTTTGGAGCAAGGCGCGCAGCGTGTGGGCAACATCGCGCACGACGTGTTGGCGCGCGTGATGCGCCAACAGCCGACCACCCCCGCTCGAGCACGGGAACTCGCGCTTGCGGCGTTTGACATCGTCGTGCAGATGCGCGCTGAGCAGCTGTTGCTCAAGCGCGCTTTGCTGGAGCGTCACGCCGCACGCGAGACCATCGCCGCCGCCGCTGAGGGGCTCATGCGGCATCTGCAGCACAGCGGTCTGACCGCGAAGTACATGGAGGCAAAGATCGCTGTGACGCGGGG
>JAYTVG010000817.1:0-3758 GCA_043744135.1 Deltaproteobacteria bacterium
CAACAAGCGGCCGAGATCCGCGCGCGCCGAACTCAGGGTGGGCTCGAGTGCCAACGCGTCTAAAAACCGCTTCTTTGCCAACTTGTTGTCGCCGTTAAGCATCGATGCCTCACCGTCCGCCGCGAGCGCGTCTGCGTGTTGCGGGTCGAGGCGAAGCGCCAAGGCGAACTCCGACTGCGCCGCCACGATACTTTTGTCGGTCGATTGCTCGAGCAAAAAACGGCCGAGCATCACGTGCGCGCGCGGGCTATCGGGGTCCGTCGTTGTGCCTTCTTCCAAGATCAACTGCGCGCGTGGGCTGCGGCCGTTTTGCACTTCAGCGTCGGCAAGTGCTTGCCGCACGTCGAGCGCGTGGCTGTCTTTTTCGAGCCCAGCCTCGCCCAGCTTGATGGCGCGGCGGACATCGCCGTCACCGTTTCGCACCAGTAGCACCCGCATGAGCTGCACTCGGTTGCCGCGATCGTTTTCGTCAGCGTCGATCGCGGCCCAATACTCACCGACAGCGAGGTCGATCGAGGCGGTGCGCGCGGCTTCTTGCGCGGCGTTGTTGGCTTGTTGCAGGTACAAGTCCCCAAGACGCCGGTGCGACGACGCGTCGTCGGGCTTGGTGCGCAGCGCCTCTTTGTACACGCGCAGCGCTTTTTCGCTGTCGCCCAGCTGGTAGTACACCTCGCCCAAGAAGAACTTTGCATCCGCCATGTCTGCGTCGAGAGTGAGCGCACGCTCAAAGGCCACGCGCGCTTCCTTAAACTTGCGCAACTTAAACGCCGCGAGTCCGATGTTGTATTGCGCGTCCGCGAAGCGCGGATCGACGTCGATGGCCTTGTTGAACGCCTTCATCGCCTCCTCAGTTTTGCCCATTTTGTCGAGCGCAACACCGAGGTTGTTGTGCGCACGCGGCCGGTCGGCGTCGAGCTTGATCGACTCCCGAAACGAGGCAACC
The DNA here is from genome assembly GCA_043744135.1 of Deltaproteobacteria bacterium. Lineage (GTDB taxonomy): Bacteria > Myxococcota > UBA727 > UBA727 > VGSZ01 > JAYTVG01. Next base: position 944 of record JAYTVG010000817.1, read on the forward strand.
GCGGCTTCGTTTTGCCCCAAACGCACATACAACACGCCGAGGTTGTAGTGGACGTCGGCATCTTTGGGCGCCTGCGTGCGCGCCGTCGTCAACAGCCCGAGCGCTTCCGCGTTTTTGCCGCGGTCCGCGATCATGCGCGCTTTTTCCAGCAGCACGTCGATGTGCTGGCTGGAACTGGGCGGTGTCAACGCCAGCGCTGCGTCGTAGGCAAGCGCGGCGGCCTCGGTGCGGCCGAGTTCGCGCGCCCCATCGGCGAGGGCGAGCTGCACATCAGCATTTTTTTCGAAGTCGGTGCTGATCTTTGCCCACTGCACTTCCGCATCGGGCACCTTGCCCGCAGCAAACAACACGCGCGCATAGTCCAAACGATACTCGACGTTGCCATCCAAGCCAGCGGCGACCTTGAACGCATCCTCAGCGAGGCCCAAGTTGCCCGCTCCCTCTTCGATCAAACCGAGCGCTTGATGCATTTCAGGATCCTGAGGAGCGAGTTCTAGCGCGTGGCGAATCACGCGCCGCGCGTCGTCGGTGCGGCCGGCGCGGGCGTATGCAGCGGCCAGCAGCTGCTGCGTTTGAGCGTCGTCGGGCGCCTTTTTTGCCAACTCCTCAAAATACGGCAGTCCCGGATTCTTTGGCGGCGGCTCGGTCGGGCCGTCCGACAACCGCGTTGCGTCACGTGCGTCTTGCTGGGTCGGCGCTGGCGGAGCTACGCCGAGATCAACTACCGGCGCAGGGGATGCGGTTGGCGCGCCTGCTTGCGCCGCAGCGCCCGCCGCGCACGTCGTAGCGACGACGACGACCAAAACGTTGCGCGTGCGGCGAACGCAAAAACGCAGCGGCCGCTGTGCCCACCACGCCGTGTGCCGTGTTGAAAAACCGTGCGCCATGCCGAGCCTCCGCCGCCGCTAGTCGAGCAGGTCCGCCCACGGACCGCCATAGGCTCCGCGGGATTCTTTTTGCAGGCTCACGGCGCGCTCAATGTAGCTCGTGCGCGCCGCTGACAACGCGTCTTCCCGCAGCTGAAGTGCTGCGATCGCCTCTTTTTCTTTCGCGTCCCACTCAACCGCTTGAGCGTCGAAAGTTGCGAGGTCGATGCCGGACCCTCCGGCGGGGTTGAAGTCCTTCACGAGCTTCGCTTTCGCGCGTTCGTAGCGCGCGCGCGCCGCCCATAGCCGCACGCCCGCCGTCGCGTGTTCCTCCGCGCGCAAGGCGACCTCTTTTTCGCGCATGTCGATGCGGGCGTCGTTCCATGCCTCGAGCAGCTCGATCACCTGCGCAGAATCGATGGCGGCCCCGGAGCTACGCCGGGTCGCGATGATGTCTTTGTAGCTGTTGGCGCGCCGCAATGCCTTGTTGGAGTCCTCCAAGTTGCGGATCGCCAAATCGGATTCGTCGCGCGCGATGTAGACGGCATTTTCGGCGTCAAACAACAGCAGCAACTCCTCGTTTGGCACATCGTCAAGCAGGGAGCGATCCACCCGATGCGACAAGCCAGAGCAACCAACGACTGCGCTGAGCGCGAGGCCAGCTGCGATCAATCGCATGCACTTCATCGGGCACCCCCACGCGGCCTCACGTCAGGCGAGCTTGCGTCGACAACACCGGCTTTGCCGGCGAAGTCTTTGCTCTTGGCTTCGTCGCCGTACATGGCGTAGAGCGTTGCGAAGTTGGCAAGCGCCGGTCCGTAGCGTGCGTCGAACCGCAGCGCTTTTTTAAACGCTGCGGCGGCGCTTTGCATGTCGTTGCTGCCGGCGAACGCGACCCCTTGTAAGTTGAGTAAAACAGCGCTCTTTTCGTCGAGCTCAAGCGCCTTGCCCGCCAACAGCTTCGCGAGCGGGTAGTCCTTCACGGCGATCGCGGCGCGCGCGAGCGCGGTCAGCGCGGCGGTGTCCTTGGGGTTTTCAACCAGTTTTTGCTCAAGCTGATCGCGACCTGGAATGGCCACGCCCACGGGTCGCGGTCGGATGTTGTCGGCGTCGTCGTGCACCTCACCACCGGCGACACAGGCCTTCGTGAAGCGGTTAAACGCCTCCAACTTGCGCGATTGTGCGCGGCACTGCTCAAGCGCGTCTTGCGCTTGTTTTTTGAGTGGCGCGGATTTTTCTCCCAGCGCTGCGCGGTACTGCTTTTCCTCCTCTGCCGAGGTGCCCTGCGGTGCCGGCGCGGTGTCCAAAAACTCGGCGGCCTGCCGCGTCGCGGATGCGATGCGGTAAAGCGCCCCCATCGCCCACTCAGGGTCGCCGGCCTTGAGGGCCTCGACGTAGGTTGCTTGCAACTCGTCAAGCGCCTGGAACTTGTCTTGGAGGGCCTGGCCTTCTTGGCCGGGACGAAACGCGATGCGCTCGAAGTCCGCGCGCACGATTTCGCCAAGCAAATACTGGGACCGACCGAGCCACGCGGCGTCGGCGTCGTTTTTGTTTTTCGCGGCAGCGCTGACGGCGTTACCGAGACGCTCACCCGCGACGTCAGGCTTGCCGGTGCGCAACGCTGCCTCGCCCGCGATGGCGTTGCCGAGCACAGCGAAGGTGGGGTCGTCGGTAAGCTGCAGCGCGGCTTCCTCGGCACGGCGCCAGTCATTGGCGTGCAGTGCTGCTTGCGCCAATTTCGCCAACCACTCAGGTTTCTTTGCATCGCTGCCTTGGCGTGTCAGCCGATCGTAGTCGCTCGCGGCGGCGGAGTATTCACCTAGCTCATCGCGAATTCCCGCGGCGCCTTCCAATAGGTCGTCGGACGCTTCACCCTCAGGATAACGGCGCGAGTATTCCTCGTAGTAGCTCGCCGCCTGCTCGACCTGGCTGGTGCGCAGCGATTGTTC
>JAYTVG010000818.1:0-13230 GCA_043744135.1 Deltaproteobacteria bacterium
TTTTTTGCGGGCTCCACCATCGTCGAGCAAGGGCAGACCAAGTGGGGCGGGGAAGTCGCATGGCAGGTGTGGACGCCGGGTAAGTTGCGCGTGCGCTACGACGGCGTCGTCAGCTTGATCCCGTCGGTGGCGCCGCTTGAGGAGTATCGCGTGCTGCACCGCGAGATTGCGACGGTGCGCTACGAGCACCGCGTGCTCAAGCCGCTGCTGCTCGCGGCCGAATATGGCTACGGCTACACATCCGACAGCGGCACGTTTGGTCAAAGCGCCATCGCGCAGCCGCGTTCATTTCACACAAACGTCGTCGCTGTCGGCGCGGACTGGCAGGTGATCGACGCCTTGACGCTGTCACTTAAGCAAGAGGGAATCTTGACGGGTGACCCAAATCAACTGCAGCAATGGAACGATCACCTCGTCACGCACGCGCTCGCCAAGCTGCAAGTGAGCGAAGACCTCGCGTTGTTAGCGGGAGGCAGCCTGCGCTGGAGCGGCGAAAACCAAGCGCACCTCGGCTTGAGTTGGACGGTGAACAAGGACAGCCGCGTGTACGCGACCGAGCGCGCTGGCTTCGCGCCCACGGGCACCACAGGCACGATGGGATTTTCCAACACCAGCGTCGTCGGTGCCGAAACCCAGCTCGCGCCGGGCACGCGCGGCTATGCGGAGTACCAGCTCGAAAGCGCTTTCGCGGGCACGCAATCGCGCGGGGTCGCGGGGCTGGCATCGTCGTGGCGGCTGCCGTTTGGCTTCGCACTGCAGCTGGGTTACGAACGTGTCGTGGTGCTCGGCGGCATTGTCGCACCCACCGCGACCGGCACGATTCCGCCGGGAGCGTTTACCGACGGCACGTTTTACGCGGCCCCCGGCGCAAACGGCGGAGGTAGCTTTGTCTACGGCGAAGGATCGCGCGATGCGTTTAGCGTCGGTGGTGAGTTCAAACGCGGCGAGACCATCGTCGCCAGCCAGCGTTTCGAACTGCGCTACGACAACATGAACGAGGCGCGCGGCGGGCACGATCGCCTATGGTTTTTGTCGGGCTCCGCGCTGGCGGTGCGCTTCACGCCGGAGCTGTCGCTGCTCGCGCGCTACAACATCGGCTTGGCGCAAGACCTCTCGGTGGCAGTGCGCGAGGCCTACCTCGAAGACGGCGTCGTCGGCGTCGCGTATCGGCCCATCACGCACGACTGGTTTAGCATCCTCACGAAAGTCTCCCGTCGGGTCGACGTCCGCCCGCTCAGCTTGGAGTTCGGCACCACCGACGAGTACACGGCGCATGCGTTGAGCATCGAGCCTATCGTGGAGTTGCCGCTGCACATTCAGTTCGTTGAGAAGCTCGCGCTCAAGCACGCACGGGTCATCATCAACGACGTGGCGCCCGCAAACGCCTTCACTGGCTTGTGGATCAACCGCATCAACTGGCACGCTTTGGGAAGTATCCGCCACTTCGCTGTCGACCCGGTGATTCCTGGTGAGATCGACCTCGGTGTTGAGTATCGCTTCTTGGCCGGCCTGACCTCGCACACGCTACAACACGGTCCGCTCGTTGAGCTGCAATACGCACCGGTCGAATACGTGCGCTTCGGCGTCGGCTGGAACTTCACGCGCTTTTCCGACGACGAGCTCGATCGTGGCGACGTCGATCGCAGCGGCTTCTTCGTGCGGGCCGTCGGCAGCTACTGATGATCTCGGGTGTCGGCACGCCGCAAAAACGTCAAGGAGCGACCATGGCAAAACGCAGCAAACCCCTCGACGTGTTTGGTGATGCGATCGCTGAAGTGCTCGCGGTGTCAAAGACGCGCGCCTTCATCTTGGACGTGCACGGCGCCGTGCGCTTTTGTGCGGACGGCGAAGAGCGGCCCTCGCCCGTGACTGTCGAGATGCCCGGGATGGCGCTCGTCGTCGCGGATCCGATGAAGCACCGCACCATGAGCGCTGCCGAAGCAGCCCACACCACGGCGAAGATGAAGCTGTTCGCGCCGCTCGCAAAACGTGACGGCGTGGTCGTTGAGCGCGCGATGTTTTGGAAGGGCGCGGGCTACCACGACTTTGCCCGACAGGGATGCAGCGTGGTGTGGCGCTACGGCATGAACAACGCGTTCAACGAAAAGGTGCGCATCTGTCGCGGGCAAAGCGAACGAGACGCGACCGATTTCTTAAGCGACATTCGCGCCAAGCCTCCCGCGGGTTTTAAGCCGACGTCGCCCTACTACATTGCAAAACGCGGCTGCATCGTGCGCACCTATGCCAAAGGGGACAAGCGCGAGCTGCGTGGCGTCGTGGATTGCGAGTGGCGCCGGTTTGGTGGCGAGGTGCTTAAGACGTTTGCGACTGCACACGCCGCTCAACAAGCCTACGAACGCTGGGTCCACGAACACGTCGTGGACGGTTGGGGCGAGTTCGGGATCGAGATCGACAAGCGCAGCAAAGACGCCATCGACGCGCGCTTGGCCGCCGACAAAGCCGTGGCCAAGCGCCGCTAACGCCTGCGCTACTCCTTGCGAAAGGCGGGAACCGTGACGGTAGCGGGGACCGGCTGCGGGCTTGGCACACGCTGCGGCACCGGCTCCAGGCGGATGTTTTGTAAGATGGCGTCGACGTTTGTGAGGTCCGCCGGCAACAACACTTTGGCGCCGTGCGACAGCAACGACAACTTCGTCAGGTATTGCTGCGACAAGCGCAAGTTGACGGCTTCGTTGCCCCCTTCTTGCGTGAGCGCGCTGCCGATGGTGCGGATCGAATCGCCGGTCGCTTGAGCCAGCGATAAAATCTCCTGCGCGCGCCCCTCAGCCTCGTTGATACGGCGCTGCATCTCACCCATCGAGCGGTTGATCATCTCCTGTTTTTTGCCTTCGCTGTCGTTGATGCGCGCCTGCTTTTCACCCTCGGAGCGGGCCAGCAGTGCACGCCGTTCACGCTCAGCGCCCATCTGACGCTCCATGGCGTCTTTCACGCTCAACGGGGGCTGAAGGTTTTTCACCTCGTAACGGTGCACTTTGATGCCCCACGCGGCGCTCACCTCATTGAGTGCGCTAATGACCCGCGCGTTGATGATGTCGCGCTCTTCAAACGATCGATCGAGCTCCAAGGTGCCAATCACCGCGCGCGTGGTGGTCTGCGCGAGCTGCACCGCGGCATAGCGCGCGTTTTGCACGCCGTAGCTGGCTTGCTTCGCGTTCATGACGCTGATGTACAACACGCCGTCCACCTCGACGCGCACGTTGTCTTTCGTGAAACACCAAAACGCCGGCACGTCGATGGCGTCTTCCTTCATGTCGACGGTGAACGCGACGCGATCGAAAAACGGCACGAGGATGTGAAAGCCGGGCGGTAGCGTTTGCGTGTAGCGCCCGAAGTGCTCGACCACCAACTCGGTCTTTTGCGGCACCACGCGCACAGAGCGCACGACGCGCACCGCAATGTAAAGGGCCACACACGCCCACACGATGGTCGAAATCAGCGCAAGGCCATTCATCGCCGCCCCCTTGGATCGAACGGCACAGGTGGCATGGACGGCGCCATCATCGCGGGCGCCATGCCCTGCGTGACCTGCGCGAGCCCCTCAGCCACGGTCTTGAGTTGAGCAATCTCAGCGGGTACGACGGTGATGTCGGCACCCTCGAGCACTTTGCCGAGCTCGGTGACAAACTGTTCGATCAGCTGCGCCTTGACGGCCGCTTGGCCGCCCGGTGCGCGGATGGCGGTGGCGACTTCGGCGATGCCCTGCGCGCCGGCGTTTGCCAGCAAGCGAATTTCTTGCGCGCGTCCCGTGGCCTCGTTGATGCGCTTGATTTTTTCACCTTCCGAAAGATTGATGGCTTCGGTGCGCTCACCCTCAGAGATGTTGATCTTCGCCTCGCGTTGGCCCGCCGAGGTGGTGATGGCGGCGCGCTTTTGACGCTCGGCCTCCATCTGCTTTTCCATGGTCTCGACCACACGCGCGGACGGGTGGATGTTTTTGATCTCGTAGCGCATCACCTTGATGCCCCAAGGAGCGCTGGCTTTGTCGATCTCGCGCACAATGCTCTCGTTCATGCGCTCGCGCTCAGAAAACGTCTCTTCCAGCGTGAGCTTGCCGATCTCGCTGCGCATGGTGGTCTGCGCCAAAAACACCGACGCGCTGCGATAGTCTGCGACGTTGTACGACGCGTCTTTGGGATCGACGACCTTCAAGTACACGATGCCGTCGACCTCCACTTGGATATTGTCTTTGGTGATGCACATTTGCGGCGGCACGTCGATGACCTGCTCGCGGATGTCGTGCACGTGCGCCGCGCGATCGAGCAAGGGAATCATAAAGTGAATGCCCGGCTCCATGGTCTTTTGGTATTTGCCGAAGCGCTCCTTGACGACGTTTTCGCGCTCGGAGACGATGCGAAACGTTCGGCTCACGAAAAATGCGCCGCCGACGCACAACATGGTGCCCAAGAAATAAAGAACCTCCATCTACGACTCCTTGTTTTCGTGGGCCTGCGCCGCTTGGTTGGACATGGTTGGCACCGTGTCCTCGGTGCGTGCGGACGGCAATAGCGCGAGGTGCTCTTCGTGTTCAAATGCCGTCAGCGGCTCGACGTACCACAGCAGCTTTTTGCGCCCGATGAGTTTGACGCGTGCGCCTTTGGGGATGCTGCCCTGCGTCGACTGTGCGGGCCACGACGTGCCTTGCACTTTCACCCGCCCGTTGGGCGTCGCCTCGTCGATGGCCAAAACGACCTCCACGATGGTGCCGACGAGGTCGTTGTTGGTGGCGTCAGTCGGATCAAACGCGCCCCGATCGTTGGGCAACAACCGCCGCACCAGTGGGCGCAGCGGCAACGTCAACGCCAACGAGGCAAACGCCCACGTCAACAGCGACAGCGGCAGGGACTCGATCAATCCGATGCTACGCAACCCGGCCGTCAGCAGCGCTGCCATCCCCAAAAACACCTGCACCAAGCTCAGCGCAAAAAATTCGCTGGCGATGAGGCCGGCGCCAAGGACGATGAACGTAATCGTGATCGGATCCACACACCCTCCTACAAAGCCCTTACGCGCGGTCCGCTACTTGACGTCGTAAAACTCGACGGTGTTGTTCATGAAGCGCGGCACCACGATCTGCTTGCTCTTGGTGTTGACCGTGAAGTCCGCGGCGCCAGTGACGTGCGTGACGACGGCGTCGAACGCACCACCCAACTTGCCGCGGTAGATACTTTCACCGCCCCACGACGACACCCACACGGTACCGTCGGCCGCGATGAACATGCCGTCGAGGCCACCGGTTGGTGCGGTGGTGACGTCGCCTTTGCCTTTTTTCGCGTCGAGTTTGTAGATCTCGGCATTGCTGAAATTGTTCACCACCAAGTCGTTGCCCAAAAACGCCAGGCCATTTGGGCCACCGAGATCCTTGTTTGCGTAAAACACCGCAGCCTTCTTGTTCGCGATCATCCACACGCCATCAGCACCTAGGCTTTTGAAGTCGGGACCGACGCCGGTGTCGCTGACGTAGATCTTGTGGTTTTTGCCCGCGACAACATCGTTTAAAAAGCGCGCGCCCTCGATCGCTACGTCGCCCTTGCTCTTGCCAGACTTGAGGTCAAACATGCGCACGGTGTCGATGTCGGAGACAAACAACGTGCCGCTATCGACAGCCATGCCTTTGGGCGCGTGTAGCGTGACGCCGTCCACGCCGCCAGCGATCCACTTTTCCGTCGTCATCTTACCATCAAGCGACACCACACTGATGAAGCCGTTGTCGTCTTTGCCCGCTGGCTGACCGTTGATGTTGGTGACCAAGTAGCGCTTGTTCGCTTCGTCAAAAAACACCGACTCAGGCGTTGCAAAACCCGCGAGCACGATCGCCGGCGCAGGTGACGGCGTGGGGGCTGGCGGTGTCGGCGCGGGAGCTGGCGGCGTCGGCGCGGCGGCTGGTGGCGTCGGCGCGGGGGCTGGTGGCGTCGGCGCGGCGACAGCACGCGGCGCGCGGACGACGTGAGCTGCGGCCATCACCAAAGAAACGACGAACGTGAGCTTGCGCATGAGAACCTCTGACGGACCGCGTAACACGATTCGTCGCGGCAGTCAGCCGACTCTGCGCAGCAACTAAAGCGCGTCGCGCCAGTGTGCGATGTGCTGTTGGGGCGTGAGCGCAAACGTCTGGACAAACGCCGCGTCAAACGTCGACCCAGCCTTCATCAACAACATCAACGTCGTGAGCGCATAAGCGCTGCGCCGCTTCACCAGCGCCTCCACGAGGCTGTGCGACGACGCATAGGCAAGTTGCGCTTGCTCGCCGCTCATTGCCATGAACGGTTGAGCCAGCGCATCGTCGCTGAGTTCCGTCCCGCTCGCGGATGCACGCGCGCAAAATGCCGTAGCGCGCTGAGCGTCGTCGTTTTCAAAGTGCTCCGCGAGGCCTTCGTTAAACCACGTCGGCACCGGCGACGGCAGCGTCGCCAGTAGCGCGTGCGTGTACTCATGTCGCAACAAGCCCCGCAGTTGCCCCTGCGCCGCCGACAGCTGCCCTTGCGCGACGCGGATTTTGCCGTCGAACACCCCGCTGGTCCAATCGGGCACCGACAGCGCGCGTTGGTACTGATCGCCCGTGTAGATGACGACGGTGATGGGCTCCGCGGGGTAAAGGTTCAGGGCGCTGCCGACGGCGTAGTAGGCGGCTTCCAGTTCATCCAGCGTGGTCCATGCGAGACGCTCTTGCGCGTAACCCTCAAAACGCGCGACGAAGTGCGCGTGGCGTCGATCCGAAAATGTTCCCTCCACCACCAAGCGTTTGCGCAGCGCGTCGAGCCGGTTTTGCCAGTCGCCGCGTGGGTTGAGTTTGATGGCTGCTTCGTAGTGCGACACCGCTTCCTCCAACGCTTCGTCAGTGCTTAAGATCTCCGCGAAAAAAACCAGCGCATCCGCGCGTTCATTGCCGGTGAGCCCGTCGTTGTTGAGCGCGCCGCGCAGCGACTCGCACGCTTGCGATCGGCCAGGCACCGTCGTGCGATCCGCGCGCGCCGCGAACGACAGCAGCATCCGGTCGCGGTTGGTCCGGTAGGCGCGCTCGCCGTCGCACAACGAGACCGCAAGCGCGCTGTCGCGGTCCGCATCGACGTTGCGCTGTTCGCGTGCGGCGATGGTGGCGCGGTTGTTGTACAGCAGCGCGAGCTCGCAGCGTGACGCGAGGTCGCTTGCGTCGTGGTCTTTGTCGATGAGGGCTTGCAGAAAAAGCAAGCGCTGCGCGTCCGTCATCGGTGCTGATGGGATCCGCGGCGCAGCGATGGGCGCGTCAGCGACGGTGGCTGGTGCTCGCGGTGCGTCAGTGGATGTGTTGCGCGTCAGCGCATAGCCCGCGACCGCCAACAACAGCACCAGCAACAACGGCTTCACACCCATAGCCTACCACAGCGCTGTCGCGCCCGTCGGCGACACCTTCGTCGAGCTTGCGCGCACGACGCGCTACTTCGTCGTCACGCGGGCGGCGTCGCTGATGCGCTTGAGCGCGTCGCGGCACAGCGCGACGAAGTCTTCACCAAGCGTGCGCCACTCGCGCTCGGTGGGTGTGTAGATGAGCTTCATCTGCGGCGTGATGCGCACGCGCTCAGGCTCTTTGACCACCCACGCCGCGAGTTTGGCGGCGTCGAGGTGCGCCTTGTCGCCGAGCGTGAGCACCACGCGTGGGATCTTTGCTGTGGCCGGTTTGCCTGGTGCAGCTTGCCTGTCGACTTCAACAGGCACGTCAAGTGCGCGCGCGTGCAGTTCCTTGACCTTCATCTTGAGCACCATCACTTCACCCAATGCCGTGACCTCGGCGGGTGCTTCGCCGTATTGGTCCGATAGACCGCCGATGATGTCGTAGATCTCCGCGGTGTCCTTCGCGACCGCCAAGCGTTGGTAGACGCTTAAGCGATCGTGCACGTCGACGATGTATTTGTCGGGGATGAGCGCGGCGATGGGCAGGTTGATGTCGGGGTCGGGTGCGTCGTCGGCCGGCCGGCCCTTGAGCTCTTCAACGGCGCTGCGCAACAACTCGGAGTACAGGTCATAGCCGACCGCAGTGACGTGACCATGCTGGCCTTTGCCGAGCAGATCGCCAGCACCGCGCAGTTCGAGATCGTGTTGCGCCACTTGAAAGCCGGCGCCGAGATCGCTGAAGCGCTGCAAGATCTCCAGCCGCTTGCGCGCGTCGGGGTGCAGCGTTTCTGTCGAACCCTCGATCATCAAATACGCAAACGCGCGCTCTTTGCTGCGCCCCACACGACCTCGCAGTTGGTACAGCTGTGCGACGCCAAAGTCGTCTGCGTGATCGATAAACATGGTGTTGGCGCTCGGCACGTCGATGCCAGTTTCAATGATGGCGGTGCAAACCAGCACGTTGATGTCGTGCCGCATGAATTTCAGCATCACGTCTTCAAGCTCATCTTCTCCCATCTGGCCGTGACCGACACCGACACGTGCTTCGGGGACCAAGCGCTTGACGTAGTCGGCCGTCGCTTGAATCGAGCGCACGCGATTGTGTACGAAGTACACTTGGCCGCCGCGGCCGAGCTCGCGCATCACCGCCTCGCGCACCAGCTCCTCATCTTTTTTGACGATGCTGGTGCGGATGGCGCGCCTGTCGATCGGCGGCGTTTCAATCACGCTCATGTCGCGCACGCCAAAAAAGCCCATCTGAAGTGTGCGCGGGATCGGCGTCGCTGTCAGCGTCAATACGTCGACGTTGGTCTTGAGTTTTTTGAGCGACTCCTTTGCCTTCACGCCGAAGCGTTGCTCTTCATCAACGACGATCAAGCCCAGATCTTTAAAGCCGACATCGGGAGACAACAGGCGGTGTGTGCCGATGAGGATGTCGACCTTGCCCTCTTTGGCGCGCACCAGCGTCTCGTTGACTTCACTGGCTTTTTTGAAGCGCGAGATGACCTCGACATTGGCGGCGGTCCCCTTAAAGCGTTCGGTGAACGTGAGAAAATGCTGCTGCGCGAGCACGGTGGTGGGGGCGAGGACCGCGACCTGCCGCCCGCCTGTGACCGCAAGCATCGCGGCGCGCATGCCGACCTCGGTTTTGCCGTAGCCCACGTCGCCGCAGATAAGCCGATCCATCGGCCGGGGCTTTTGCATATCGACCACGACGTCATCGATGGCTTTTTGCTGATCGGGTGTGGTCTCAAATGCGAACGCCGCTTCAAACTGCCAATAGGCTTCGTCTGGACCGGGGTGGTGGGGGCGGGCCGCCAGCTCGCGCTTGGCGTAAAGATGCAAGAGGTCCTGCGCCATCGCCATGACCGCAGCCTTGACCTTGCGTTTTGTCGTCTCCCAACCCGTGCCGCCCAAACGATCCAGGCGCGGTGGTTTCGCGCCCGCGCCTGCGTAGCGCTGCACGAGGTTGATGCGGTGCACCGGCAGATACAGCTTGTCGCCGCCGTCATACACGAGATGCAAATAGTCCTGCTCTTGACCGCGCACGTTGAGGCGCACGAGCCCGACAAACAAGCCGACGCCATGCTCAACGTGCACGACGTGATCGCCCTCTGACAAGTCGGTGAGCGTGGTCTTAAAGCCACCCTTGCGGATCTTTTCCGATGATCGACGCGCGCGCTTGCCGAAGATCTCCTCCTCGGCGATGACCGCGAAGTTCATATGCGCGAGGTCCGCACCTCGCGCGGGATCGCAGGGCTTGGCGATCCACGTCCACACGTGCACCGACGCATCGGTGAGCGCGAGCTCGTCGAGCAGGGCGGGGGGCTCTTTGAGCTGGCGCACCTCGAGGTGGTGCGACTTGAGCAGCTCGCGCAGACGTTCGACGCCACCATGCGATGCGGTTGGGATGAGCACGCTGCGACCCGACTGGCGCAGCGCCCGCACGCGCGTCACCAGCGGTGTCAACAGCGAGTGCGCGCTACCGTCGTCGGTGCGCGTGCTCTCCCGCAAAATCTCTGCGCGCAAGTCCGCGGTGCCCGTGGTGCGAACCTCGATCGGTGGCGACTCCCCCTGCACCACCAGCGACGAGCCGATCACTTGCGTATGCGCGGTTAGGGCCATGCGCACGTCGTCACCGGACGCCAAAAACACCTCGGGCGCAAACACCAAGTCGCCTCGCGAAAGCGCGTGCCGGTGCTGGTCTTGGTATTCGCGGGTGAGCGTCTCAACGGCGTTGATGGCGTCGGCGCCGTCCTCGACGAACACCGTGAACGCCGACGCTCCCCGTGCGTGCGTCAGCACCTGCAGCGGGGTTTGCAGCTCCGGGTACAGCGCGGGCAACAACGCCTCGATGCCAAAAAACGCGATGCGGTTCTCCAAGTCCGCGCGCAGTTCATTGAGTTTTTTTGTGGGGTAGTCGATTTGATCCGCGAGCTCGCGAAGTTTTCTCACCGCGCACGCGATGGTGACGTCGTCGAGATGGACTTCGCGCGCCGGGCCGAAGGTGACCTCTCGCAGATTCGCCACGGTGCGCTGTGACGCCGGATCAAAGAGCTTAAGTGACTCAACGGTGTCGCCGAAGAGGTCGACGCGAAAGGGCCTGTCGAAGCCCTGCCAGTACACGTCGATGATGCCGCCGCGTAGCGCAAACGTGCCGGGGTCTTCAACCGTGTTGACCGCCGAGTAGCCCGCCGCGACCAGGCGTTTGGCGAGTGCGTTTCTGTCGACGTCGCTGTCGACGGCCAGCTGCTCGGTGGTGCGCTGCAGCTGCGCAAACGGCAAGCCGCGCCGGCACAGGCTCTCGGCCGGCAGCACCAGCACGTCGTACGGCGTGCCGGCCGCGAGCTTGTGCAGCGTGGCGGTGCGCTCCATGACGACCAACGGGTCAGGTGAAGACGTGTGGTAGGGCGTGCGCTCGTCGGCGGGCAGCGCGAGCACGCGTTCGTGTGCGGAGCCCGCCAAAAAACGCAAGTCACGCATGGCGTCGTCAAGCGTGCCGCTTTTGGGCACCCACACCACCGGCCGCACGCGGGCCATGCGCAACACCGCATGCGCAAGCGCTAGGCCTTGTAAGCCGTACACCGAGACGGACCGCTTCGACGCGACCGACGACAACAGCTCCAAAAAGCGCGATTCGCCTGACACGTCCCTGCATGTAGCCGGGTGCGCATCAGACGCAACTGCGTTTCGCGTGTCGAGGTCGCTATTGGCTCAACGTCAAGGTGAACGGCCCCTCGTCGCCCATGGCAAACGGCGTCACGATGATGAACAGCTCTTGACCGGCGCTCACGGGGAATGTCGCGCTCTCCTGGTTCGCTCCAGAAATGCCGTTGTCCGCGCACGCGAGTTCTGAGTTGCTGATGCCTAGTTGGGTTTGCACCGAGAAGCCCTGATCAAAGCTGCTCCCAAGCACAACGGTGAGCGGCCCACCGCTCGTCGGCGTGAAGGCGTAGACCACTTGCTGCACGCCGTCGTTGGTGCACGACACGTCAAGCGCGGTGACGGGGGCTGACGCGGTATCGCCGGTGACGGCGCCAAGGCCGATAGCGATACTCGCGACCGTGCACTGGGAACTGCAGCCGTCGGCGTCATTGAGGTTGCCGTCGTCGCACTGCTCGCCGGTGTCGCGGACGTTGTCGCCACACACGGGCGTGCGCACGTCGACACTCAAGCGGTAAAGGAACTGGTCTTGTAGGTCGACGCCACGCACGCAGACAAACTGGTCGCCGGTGTTGGTCGCCGCGACCTCGTAGCTTTCGCAAAACGGTCGCCTTGCATCGAGCAGCACTTCACCATTGGTGTCAAACACCGCGACCTCGGGGTTGACGACGCCGCTGTCGCAACCGCCGTCGCCGATATCACTCACGGTGATCGTCAAAATGTCGTGATCTTGTGCCGCGACAGCGACGCAATCGAGATCACCCACGGCGCCGATCGCTGCAAAGAAGTCGGGCGAAAACGGGTTTGCCAACGTCGGTGAGTTGTTGGGCTCTTGCTCATCGAACACGATCGGCGCGCATTCGCTGGTGTCGTAGGCGTCACAGCTCGCGCTGCACCGCAGCGGTCCAGTGGAGTTGTCGAGTTGGCTAAAGCACGTTTCGCCTCTGAGTGCTACGCGATCGCACACTTCGCTGCCCTCCACGACGTTGTCGCCGCACACCGTGGAGCGCGCGCGCATGACGACGCGGTAAGGAACCATCGCCGCCCCGGCGCGGCTGACGCACGCGGTGTACAGACCGCTGACAGCGACGGGCGTCTCAGCGATCGAAGGACACCCGCCACTGATGGGGCTGAAGGTGTCTCCACCGGGCGCCGACACGTCGAGCGCCACGTTAATGTTGCCGCTGTCACACGCGCCATTGCCAAGGTCGGTGACGGCCACGAACAACAACTGCCCCGCGGTCGCCTCGATGCTGACGCAGTCGATGTCTGCGGCTGGCACGAGCTCAGCGATGTACGGCTCCGCGTAGCTGTTCGCGGTGGCGACGGTGTTGTTGGGTTCGGTTTCATTCACCGTCGGCGGCGCACAGCCGTCGGCGAGCAGCGCATCGCATGTGGCGCTGCAGCCGACGACGCCGATGGTGCCCGCCACCTGCAACGCGCACGTGGTGCCGACGTCAAAACCGTCGCATGCCTCCGTGCCTGTTTGCAGGCCGTCGCCACAGACTTGCGCGACGCCTCGGATGTTGAGCGTATACGGTGCTGCCACGCCCTGTTCGACGACGAGCGTGTAGTCGACGCCTGCGACCACATCAAATGTGCCTGTGAAAAAGCGCGCGTCTTGCACGCAACCGGTTTGGCTGCCGACGTCTTGGCAGTTCGCGCGCACAGCGACGGACGTCGCCTGGCTCGACGACAGCGAGATCTCGATGAGCCCATCGATGGTCGCGGTATATGACCACAGCTGTTCGGCACCAGAGCCGCAAAACGCGACGGCGTCTGTGAGCCCTTGGGTGTTGCCGGTGTTGTCGCCGTCGACCGCGGGCGTGAGCGCGTCGTCGCAAGCTTCAATCGTACAGCTTGACGAGCAGCCGTCGCCGTTGGCGCTGTTGCCGTCGTCGCAGGGTTCGCCAAACTCCAAGACGCCGTTTGGGCAGGTCGGTTGCAGCCAGCACACGCTGGCGGTGGGGTTGAGCGCGAAACAGCCGTAGCCGACGCGACAATCGGCATCGAGCTCACAACGGTCGAGGCAGAGCGGGACCGCGGAAAAGCTATCGCCAAAGTTAATACACACACCGTCTGAAAGGCAGCCGCCGCCGCTCGTCGCGTCGCACCACTCGCTGCAGTAGCCGCCCGGCAGCGCCAGCGCGGAGCCGGCCGAAAAGCACGCGGGGTCTCCCG
>JAYTVG010000819.1:0-3752 GCA_043744135.1 Deltaproteobacteria bacterium
CACCGACCTTGGGAGGTGAACAGAGGCTTCACCGCTTGGGCCGGAAAGCGACGTCATTGACGCGTCAGATCGTGAGCTGACCGGACCGCAACAGATACGCCAACTGTTTGCGTTGCTCGGCGTCGAGCATCTTGTGGGTGCGGGCGAGGGCTTGCACCACAGCGGCCTTGAGCTGCTCGGCACTCTTCACGCGGGCATGGGCTGCCGCGTCGGCCGCCTGTTCGTCGAACGTCTCGCTCGACATGGCGTCGGCGAACTGGCCGACGGATCGGCGGTGGTCGACGGCCGCTTGCGCGCGCTCGGTTTTTAGGCCGTCTAAAATCGCCGCGAGCTGTTCGACTTGCTCCTCGCGCAGCTCCAGGCGTTGCGCCATGAACCGCAGCGGCCGCCGGACGCCAAAACCGGCACCGCTTTCAGGATCGACTGCCCACATGCCGCCGTCGTCGCTGGGGGCGCGCGCTTGCGGCCCACAACCCGACGCGCCGTGGTGCGCGTGGCCGTGCTGTGCGTGATGGTGCCGCTGCGCTTCTTTCCACCAATGCAAAAAACCTGGATGCATGACGAACTCCTTCTCGCCGAGGCCGAAGCTCCCAGCGGGGATTGTCCCGGGCGAAATACCTCGGAACCTCGTCAGTGTAAGAACCCGCGCTGCACGGACAAGCCCGGCGTGCCGTCAGGGGTTCGCGCTCGCCGTGATGAGCGTGACGCCCACGGTGACCCCAGTGATGCTGGGCTGCCCGACAAATTCAATGAAGCCTGTCGAGCCGCCACCACCACCCGCGGCTTGCGTCGCCGCGTTGCCGCCTGCTGCGTTCGCACCCAGCGTGCCGCCGGCGCCCGCGAAGGCGCCACCGACGCCGCCGTTTCTGCCGCTCCCTGCATTCGAGCTTGTCTGGCCGGCGCCGCCGCCACCACCGCCGGTGTTGAGCTGCGCGCTGCCGTCGATGACAAACGTTTGCGCCTGCAACACCAACATGCCACCCGAGCCGCCGCCGCTGCCGGACGACTGTCCGAAGGTGAGCGGATGCCCGCTCGAACCGTCAGCGAGCAGCCTGGCGTTGGCGTTGATGCGCAGCGTGCCTGCCGCCGCGATCAACAACGCGCCGCCGCCGGTCCCAGACGCAACAGCGCCCCCGCCATCACCGCCTGCACAGCCGCCGCGAAACGGCGTGAATGCCGACGCCACCACCACGCCGCCGCGGGTGCCGTCGCCGCTGTCGCCACCATCGGCAGCGTGGGCACCGCCGCCACCGCCACCGATGTCTCCCGTGGTGCTGCCAAAAGCGCCCGCAGCTGGCCCGCATTGTGCCCGGGTGCGCGCCCCCGCTGACTGCTCCGCGCCTGCGCCTGCGCCAACGTCGATGGTGCCTGAGACGGTCACGTCGCCGTGGGCAATCAGCACGAGTGCGCGGCTGCCGACCGCGACGATGTTGCCGTCGACGGTCGCGCCGCGCACCCGCAAGACCGCCACACCGGCGCCCGACACGTCGGCGAACCCGCTGGGCAAGCCATCGCCGGGGGGAAAGCCCGTCGCGCAGGCGACCGGGTTTGCATCGAAGGTGGCCGCGTCGGTGTCGATCACCAACGTGCAGCCGCTGGGCACAAGGAAGTTGTCGACGGTGGACGGAAAGATGTCGCCCGCCAGTTGGTGGTGGACGCCGGCGGGGAAGCCGGGGACGCAGCCCCCGCCAGCGATGGGACACAGCGCGCCTGCTTCCAGCACACACGACGCGCAGCCGTCGCCGCCCGTCGCGGTCGCGTCGTCGCAGGACTCCATGCCTTGTACGACGCCGTCGTTGTTGCAGGCGGGCTCGCCTTCACCCTCTCCTTCACCCTCTCCTTCGCCTTCACCCTCGCCTTCACCTTCACCCTCTCCTTCGCCTTCACCTTCACCCTCGCCTTCACCCTCGCCTTCACCCTCGCCTTCACCCTCGCCTTCGCGACCGACGGCGTCTTGACAGCGGCCGTCGACGCACGCTTGCGTGTCGGGACAGGCAATTTGTGCATCGCACGCTTGTTTGCATGCCGACACCATCGCGACAGCCAACAGCATGCAACACGCGAACAGACGGAGGTGTGGACGGGTCATGTGAGGATCCTTTGCATAAACGTGATGGGTTGTCGCGCGAGGGCCGCTGCCGGTGTGTGTCGCCGATCGAAACGACGTAGCAGCTCACACGCCGGGGGCGCCGCCCCCCGCCGCACCTTGGTTGCTCAGTCGACGACGACGAGCGTGATGCCGACGGCGGCCGCCACCACCGCCACCACGCCGCCGACGAGCGCGCTGGTCACGGCCGCTTGTTGCCCACGGTTGACGTCCGCCGCGCTCAGCTCACCGCGTCGGTACGCCGCATCCGATGGCCACAGCAGCGCGGCAGCGACGCCAGCCGCCACAGCTACAACCCCTGCAACACCGGTGACGACCACGCCGGCCACCGCGAGTCCGCCAAAGCCGGCCGGTTTGGGTGACGCAACGTCGCTCACCGCGGGTGCTACGACCGCCGGCACAGGCGGGGCCACGACGGGCGAGGCCAGCACCAAGCCGTGTGCCACCTCGAGGTCCGCCGGCACGCGCACGTCTGCGGCCACGCGCTCGCCGCCGCGGCTGACCTGCACAGCGTGCGTGCCCGCAGCGACCGTGAGCGCGGCGTCGGTACACGCGACGCCGTCGACGGTAACGGTCTGCTCGGCTGTCACCGCGCACGTCACGCGACCCATCGGTGTGGTGTCAAACAGCACCGCGTGCAGCAAGGCGCGCACCACCGTACCGCGCGCCGAGGGGTCGCTGGGTGCCGGTGACGCGACACGCCGGATCGCCACAGCCGAAGCGTTGATCAAGCTCGCGCTCAGCTCGCCGGCGTCGTCGTCGATGACAACCGCGCTCGACAAGCGCGCCCATGCGATGACGCGCGCGGCGCATTGCGGCTGTTGCGCCTCGCAAGCAGCGCCTCCCGCGCGCAATTCGTTGAGGGCCTTTTGCGCCCGCACAGCTTCGAGCTCGACGTCTGCGGGGGCGAGGTCCGCGCTCGGTTGCAACCACGACGCGTCAAAGGCCACCGCGTCAGCCGCGAGCACGCCGACGCGCTGTGCGGGCGCGGACGCCATCCATGAGACCACGGCAAGGGCAATAAGCACGCGCGCAGCATAGCCGATGGCGCAAGCGTTGTCCGCAGTGCCGTCGGCCGCCGATGACCGTCGTTGTCAAGCCGACATCGGCGCGCTGCAACTCGGGCGGCGAACCACGATTGCAACGTGCACTTGTCAACGCCGACGAACACTTTGTTCACTGCGAAGCTCAGTGATTGTTTGCTGCGGCGCGGCGCGGCGCTATGACTGCGACGTGTCTGATCCACGTCGGCTCGCCGAGTACATCTTGCTGCATCGCTTGGGCGCGGGCGGCATGGGTGAGGTGTGGCTCGCGGAGCGCGCGGGTCACGCGGGCGTCAACGTCTTGTGCGTCGTCAAGGTCGTGCGGCCCTTGAGTGGCAACCTCGAGCAAGCGGAGCGGCGCTTTATTGAAGAAGCGCGCACGCTCACGCAGCTGCACCACAACAACATCTCGAGAATTCTCGATGTCGGCGCCGACGGTGGCGAGCTGTTTTTGGCGATGGAGCACGTCGTGGGCGTCGATCTGCGGCGCTTGCTGAAGGTGCTCGGCCAAGCGGTGCTGCCGGGAGCACTCACGGTGTACATCGTCACGGAGCTGCTGACAGCACTTGAGCACGCACACCGGCTCCAGCACCCCGTCACGC
>JAYTVG010000820.1:0-3749 GCA_043744135.1 Deltaproteobacteria bacterium
CGAAACTGCAGCTCGAACGCTTTGCGGTGCTGCTCGTAGTCTTCGCTGGTGTATCTGCCGCCGGAACCCTCTGGCGTCATCTCGCGGTCGTCGGTGTTGGGGTCGTCGGCGGGGTTGAACATGTTTTCGAGGTTGGCGCTCACCAGCTGCACTTCACCGCGGTTGAGCGCCGCATACGGCGAACGCACGCGCGCATCTGGGGCGAGGTTTTTTTCCAGCGCCAAGCGAGCCTTCAAATCCGTCATGTCATCCGATGCGCGCGCGGGCGTCGTCGGCGCATGCGGCCGATTGGCGTTGCCGGGGCGCGCATCAAAGCCGCCGTTTTGTGCGTCACGCGCCGCGAACACGGCTTCCTTCACACCTGGCGTGGCCCAGATTTCCGCGGGGAAACGGTAGCCGAGCCCTTGCGTGCGCAGCGTGTCGTTGACCCACGCGCGCAGTGCGACGGGATCGGCGGGTGGCGTCGTCGTGGCTGCGGTCACGGCCGTGGTGATGAGATTGCCGTTGATGGCCGGGACTGTGCCAGCCGGGACTGTGCCAGCGGGGGCGGTAACGGTGCGGCGGTCGGTGAGGATCGGCATGTGCGAGGGCTCCTGGGACAGCGAAGCTAGCGCCCGACCCCGACAATTGGCGGCCCCGCCAGCACGTGGATCCGCTTATTGCGCGACGGGGATCTGAAAATAGCGCAGCACTGCGTGGTGTTGCATGTTGAGCGCGCCGCTGTCGCTTTGGCGCACGCCCGGCAGCTCCGCGAGCGCCGCTGGCGTCATCGCGCGCGTATCGAGCACCAAACCGCCGGGAAAGCGCTGACCCGCGAGCACGACAGGCACCTCAAGCGCCTCGAGGGCAGGCGACGTGAAGACGCCGTCGTAGGGTTTGGTGTCGTGGCCGTTGGTGCCGTCGTGGCCGTCAAACGTCAGCGGGAAGTTCGCTCGCTGGGTCACCACCACCTCGGCGAGCTCGCCAAAGATGGGTTCGTGGCCGACGTCGTGCGTGTCGGTGTTGAAGTCGCCGCCGATGACGGCAAACGCGCCCGGCATCGCCGCCAAACTGCGGGCCACTGCACCCGCGAGCGCATCGCCTTCCTCTTTGCGTGCGTCAGGACCGCGCGTCAGCATGTGCACGCTGACCGCGACCAGCTTGCCGAGGCCGGGCACCTCCAAGATGGCCTCCGCGTGGTCGCGGTTGTTGGCCAGCGGATCGTCGATTTCGACGCCTTGGATCTTGGCCAGCGCGGTTTTAAACACCACCGCGTTTGGGATTTGGTCACCTTGCGTGCGCACGAAACTGTAGCCGTCGCCGAGGGTGGCTTGCACCCACTGCGCAAACTCGCGGTCGGTGGAGCCCGCGGAGCCGATGTTTGCCTCTTGCAGTAGCGCGATGTCGGGTTTGACCGCCGCCAAGATGCGCGAGCCGGCGTCGCCCGCGTTATAGGCTTGCGCAGTGCCCGTGGTGCCGTTGAAGGCCATGACGGACAGGATGCGCGAGCGAGGGGGGGCGACGGGCAGCTGCATGGGAGGATTTTCGCCAGCTGGGGCAAAATGTCCTGCGACATGTGTGTGCAATCCGCACAAGAACCGCGAATGTACGGAACTTCAGTGCTTTGCTGGCTTCTGATAGCGTTTCGGGGTGCGCACCATTCACGGATCTATCGCGCTGGAGCTGCCCGACGGCTGGCACGACCGCTCGACGCTGTTGTTTGTCGACCCGCAAGCGTTGGCGGCACCGTTGTCGGGCCGCGCCTCACCGGGGGTCGCGCCGCCCAACCTCGGCATCAGCTTCGCCCCGGTGCCGACGGGCCCACTCGCGGCCTATTTGGACGCGGAGACAGCCAAAAACATCGCGCCCCATCTGCCGGGATTTTCGGTGCTGGAGCGCGGCGATGCCGGCGACGGTGCCACCCCCTACATCGTGTACCGCGCAAACCCCGGCCAGCCCATCTGCCAGATGGTGGGCGCGCACGTGGTGGGTGCCGTGCTGGTGCTGGTGACGGGTGGAGCGCTTGAGGCCCAGCGCGCGCTGCTCACGAAGGTGACGTTGACGGCGCTGCGCACGCTCGGGCCGGCCGCTTAAGCGAGTCCGCGGGTGCGTTTTGCGCGCTGCGTTTTGCGCGCGGCCACGCTATCGAGACCGATGCGCGCAACCGAGTATCGCATTGTTGAAACGCAGGTGGTGACGGATGAGGCGCTCACCCGCATCCTCAACGACGAGACCCAGCGCGGGTGGGTGTATGAGGGCATGACGTTTGTGCCCAACGACAGCAGCAAGCGGCCAAAGATGGCGTTCGTCATCTTCGTGCGGCTTGCCGACATCGCTGATGCGCAAGCCTGAGCTGTGGCCCACCTCGACCTACGCCCATCGCTGACTGCCAGCCTCGACAGATTGATTGCGGCGCTGGCGGCTTGGGCGCCGCTAGTGCCGCTGGACAGCACGCGCATCATCGTGGTCGCGCTCGCTGCGCACGGCACCAGCGTCGCCAGCGTGCGCCCGCTGGGGGATGTCGCGCGCAGTGTCAAGGTGGCGGGCGCGCGCAAAGCGATCGAGCTTGGCTTGCGGCCGCGGTTTTTTTTGACCGGTGACGCGCCCCGCCGCATCGCGACGTTGGCGCACGAGCTGCTGCACCTCGACGCGCGCCGCCCCGGCATGTTGCGCGAGGACAAGCGACACCAACACCTGCCGCACGAAGCCCTTGAACGTGAAGCGCGTGCGCTCGCGCGCGCATTCATCGCCACCAGCGACCCGCTGCTGCTGCTGCCGCTGGCGCACCACGGTGAGGTGTGGATGCGCCACTGGAGCGCGCGGCCGGTGACCAGCACTAAAGCGCGCACGTTCACTGACAAAGACGTGCACGAAGCGCCGCTCGTCATCCACACGCCGGTCACCAGTCGCGGCGGCTGGTGGTAAGCGCGCGTGTGTTGCTACGCTTGCGACATGAACGTTCACGACCCTAGCGGCAGTGTTGCGCAACCGGTCGCGCTGTACGAAGGGCCGAAGCTCACGTGGTTTCGCGGCTGGAGCCTCGTCGCGCTCGTCGTGACGTGTGTGCTGGCGGGGGCAGGGTTGCGCGAAGCGTTGTGGCGGGTGGATCTCGCATCGCGCTTGCAACAGCACGCGGTGTTGCCATCAAGCGCCCCGCAGCACGTGCACGCGACGCTCAAAACGCCCAGCGGCGGCACGGTCACGTTGCCGAGCGGTCGCGTCACCGTCGTCAATGTATGGCTGCAGGGCTGCCCCGACTGCATGGAGACGTTTCGCGCATTTTCGGCGCTGCAGCAACACCCGCTGTGGTCGCGCGTCGACGTCGTGAACGTGGCGTACGGCCAAGCCGACCCCAACTGGGCACACGAGTACGGTGTCGACTTGAACCTGGCGTTTGATCCCGGCGATCAAATCGTGCAGCCGCTCGGCATCGGCACCTTCACCACGTTCGTCATCGACGGGCAGGGGCGGGTGGTGTTTCGCGGCCGCGCCGTCGAGCCAGCGTTTGTCGAGCGCATCGCGGCGGTGATTGACGCGATGGAAGCTATCGCACCCGGCCCGAGTTTCACGAGCGCTCCGATCGCGAAGTAGCCGTTGACGACGACACGGCGACGACGCGATCACTCCCGCACCAACACCAAGTCCTTTTCGAGGTCGCCGCCGCCCAACACCAGCCGGCCGTCGTTGATGGTTGCTGAGTACGTGATGGCGACGTTCGCCGTCGACGTGACCGTCAGCCTACCGGTCGAAAAGCGCCACCGCCCGCTCAA
>JAYTVG010000821.1:0-3748 GCA_043744135.1 Deltaproteobacteria bacterium
CCGCCAACATCGGCGCCGAGCACGCCGCGCACCGGCCCAAGCCATAACTCGGTGCCGACACCCACCGCAGCGCCCGCACCGATGTGCACGAAGGTCCACGGCACGCTGGCGTCGCTGGTGGTTTCGCCGCGCCAGGTGCCGACGCGCGCGCGCAAAAACAACGGATTTTGCCAAAGGCGCCGTTCGAGCGTGACGTCACCGAGCACGCTTGGGAAGCCAAACGGCGACACCGATGCGCCCGCGGCGACCGTGACGATCCACGGCGTCTCGTCCACGCTTGAGCCCTTGTCGAGCGCGGCAACGAGCGTGCGCGTCACAAGCGTGCTTTCGTCGAGCGTGTGCACACCGCCCCAGTCAAGCGCCAACTCGCCGACGCGCACGACGTCAGGTGCGGCATCGGGACGCAGCTGCACGCGCACGCGTCGCGCCGGCAGCGCTAGCGTCAACGCCGTGCCGCTGGTTTTTTGCACCTCCAACAACACGCGGGAAGAACGCGCGTCGACGACCAACAGATTGCCTGCGATGCCTTTGGGCAACACCAGCTGGGCTTTGGCGCTCAGCAGGTCCGCTAACACCAGCTCGCCTTCGCCCATCAACGCCTCTTCGATCTCAGGGTGCTGCGCCGCTGCGCTGGCGTGCGATCCCGCTAATGTGGCCTCGTGCGCGTGGCGCCAAGCCTCAGCGAGCGTGACTTTGCCGTCGTGGTCGAAGTCGGCAGCACCCCGCAGACCCGCGACCAAATGGTGCGTGAAAAATGCCCCCTGCATGCTGTCGCTTTCTTGCGCCGCCTCGCCGTCGCGCGCCGCGTGCAACACCACAAAACCACTCGGCGCGATTTCCCTGGCGAGGTTGACGTCAAAGGCCGGACCGACCACGGCGCCTTTGGTGCGCTGCATCGCCGCCGTCGTGGTGCGGCATGCGTCGATCACGAGGACCACGGCGGCAGCAGGCATGTGCTCGACGCGCTCGCGCAGCGTCTTAAGCGCGTAACGCTCACCGCTGAGGTGCAGCGCGTCGGCGTCGCCGTGGCTCGACGCGTACAACACCACCTCGACACGCTCGCCTTGCCGGACCGCTTCTTCCACCTGCCCCGTCAAACGCGCCAGTTGCAGCTCGAACGTTTTGACGTCGACGTCCTCAAGCAATGTGGCGCGTGCTGGCGCAACTTGGCCGACATCGACAAACACGTCCAAAAAGCGCTGCGCGTCGGCGTTTGCGTAGTGTAGCGGTTCTTCGTGCGACAACCCCGCGCGCGCGCCGACCGCCAACACGAAGCGCGTCGCTGCGTACGACGATGTCGACACGCACGACATCACGCACAAAGCGACCCCATGGGTGAACGCGCGCGATATCGCCATTAGGCTTTACCGTCGGTGCCAAAAAACCGCTGTCCATTTTGACGTCGCGGGTTTGACATTAAGGCTCCTTCACGAACGGCACGACGACGGCGCCGGCCGGTGCCGCGCGCAACCGTTGGCTCATGATGTCGTTGACGAGCGCGGTTGCCAAGGACGCATCGGCCGCAAACACCACCCACAATTCCTCAGCACCGCGGTG
This sequence comes from Deltaproteobacteria bacterium, assembly GCA_043744135.1. GTDB lineage: Bacteria > Myxococcota > UBA727 > UBA727 > VGSZ01 > JAYTVG01. Next base: position 1,558 of record JAYTVG010000821.1, read on the forward strand.
CGCATCGAGAATCAAGCTCTCGCGCAAGCGGCTCTTTCCTTGCGCGATCGGCTCGCCCGCAACAAGCACGCTGGTGGAGTGGCTGTCGTGTTCATGAACCGCCACCACCAACACACCACTGCGCTCGGCCACGACCTCCAGTGCCAAGGCGTCTTGCTCGCGCAATAGCGCGCCGTCGTGCAGTGCGAATTGTCGCTCACCGCGTTTGACCACGCACGACACCTGTAACGGTGCTGCGCCCTTGGTGCGCACGTCGTCACGCGCGCGTGGCAACGCCACCACCAACAGCGCACACGCCGCCACCGCCACGCCCGACAGCGTCAGCAGCCTCAGTTGCGACAGCCGCTGCCGCCAACTGGGCGCACCGGTGACGACAGGCAAGCGCGGGTGCAGGTTGTAAAACGCCGCGGTGTGCGCGCGGCGCGCGGCGATGCAAGCACGCAGCGCGGGGTCGTTGGTCGACTCGATGTGCGCGCATAAGGCGGCGTCCGCCTCGCCGCATAAGTATCGCTCGACGTCGCGGTCGGTGACGGTGGGGGTGAATTCAATGGTCTTTTGATCAGGCATGCGCGCCTCCTGCGTCAACAAAGTTTTCGTCGGTGGCGCCGTGAAAGCCGCGCGCGCGTGCCGTCGTCATGAATTTGTCGAGGCTGCGCCTGACCGTGCGCTCGTTGATTCGCAGTTCGCTCGCGATGGCGTCAAGGCCGAGCGCGTCAAAGTAGCGGCGCATCACGATGAGTGCCGTGCGCTCGTCAACGTCAGCCAACAACTGCGTCACCCAGGCCCGCTGCGCGCGCTTGTCGTCGACTGCGCCCAGGTCGGTGCTGCGCGCACCCACCAACAGCGTCGCGTCTAGCGCCGAGGTGTCGTGCCACCGTGCATCGCGTTTGCGTTGGCGCAGCCGGTCGAAGCAGACGCGGTCCGCGATCGTCAACAGCCACGCCAGCGCGGAGCCGCCGCGAAAGCCAGCTTGGTATTTGCGCGCGCGTAAAAATGTCTCCTGTACGGCGTCCCAGGCTTGGGTTTCGTCTTTGAGCAGCCGTAGGCCACGGCGGTGCACGCTGGCCCCGTGCGTGCGGTACAGCGCGTCCAAATCGAAGGCGGCGGGCGTGTTCACGACTGTCGACAAGGGGGCACACGACAAGTGACGCAGCGACGCGCCAGATCCGGACACGCTGGCCAAACGACGGCACCGAAATGCACCGAGTTTTGCAGGCGAACGACGTCAGGCTGCGACCCTGGCTGGTGAACAAGCAAGCGCATGGCGTGAACATGCCAGCCGGTGAGGCGGGCGCAACCGCATCGCGCCCACTCAGTGCTAAGCTCCAAGCGTGCGCACGCTGTGTTTCATGTTGGCGTGTGGGGCTGCGCTGTGCGCTCCCCACGTCGTGGCTGCGACGCCGCTCGCGCAAGGGCTGGCGCAAGTGGTGGCCCCCGTCGGCGCGGAGGCAGCGTTGTTCGCTGACGCCGCAGACGGCACGCTCGACAGCCACACGTTGTTGGACGCGGCGCTCATCGCCAGCGGCGTTGCTGACGCGCAGCTCGCGACACAGCGCGCGCGCGTCAACGCGGCGTTAAGCCCCGCCATCGCACGCGCCCGCCTGCGCACCGATCTGCACCAGCGCGGCGACGCCTTATTGCGCGCCCTACACGACACCGTGCTGCTCAAATACGACGAAGACGCCACCGACGTGGACCAGGCCGTGCGCACCGGCAGTTACAACTGCGTGTCGTCTGCGATCTTGTTTCTGATCGCAGCGGACGGCATGTTTGAAGCGCAAAGCGGCATGTTGTCGCAGCGTCACGCGTTTGCGCGCGTCAGCATCGACCACACCCCAATCGACGTGGAAGCGACCACCAAAGAGGGCTTCAACATCGACCGCGCCAAGGTGTTAACCGCCGAGCTGACGGCGCGCTTGCTGCACCCAGGCGAAGATCCCAACGCCGTCAAAGGCGACCTGCAACACCCCGAGGCGGTGCCGACTTTGTCGCTTATCGCCGGCGTCTACGCCAACCGTAGCGTGGCCCTGATGCAGCGGGGCGCACTGTCACAAGCAGCGACAGCGCTCGACCGCGCCACGCGCTTGGCCAGCGGCAGCGCACGCACGCGTTTTGCCACCTGGCGCGCCAGCGTCATCAACACCGGCGCTACTGCTCTCGCCGCGGCACAGCGCTGGGACGACGCCTTGGC
>JAYTVG010000822.1:0-1173 GCA_043744135.1 Deltaproteobacteria bacterium
ACAGCATCGACGGGCGCGGCGGCGGCGGATGCGGGGGACACGCCACGCGCGATGCCATCGAGCTCGCGCAACAGCGCCGCCGCGTCCGCCGGCCGCTGCGCGGGCTCGGGCGACACCAAGCGTTTGAGCAGCGCACGCATTGGTGTGCTGAGGTGCGGCACCGCGGCGTCGACGTCGATTCGCAAACCCGCGCGCGGCAAGTCCTCGGGTTGCTGAGCGGTTGCGAGTGCCAGCAAGGTGGCCCCCAGCGCGTACAGATCGGTCGCCGGCGTTTGCGCGCCGTACAATTGCTCGGGCGCCATATAGCCAAACGTGCCCACCACCGTCGAGCCCGCGACCGCACGCGCTTGGCCGACGCCGCCAAAATCCACCAACGCCACCTTGCCATCGGGGCGTTTGATCAAGTTGTGGGGCTTGACGTCGCGGTGCACCACCACGCTGCTGTGCCCGTGCAGGGCGCCGAGCACATTCGCGACGTCCACCAAGGTGCTCCACAGCTGTGCTTCACCCAAAGCACCGTCGCGCGCCACCACGTCGCTGAGCGTGTCGCCCGACACGTACGTCATCACCAGCGCGCGTGCGCCCGTGGTGTCGTCGACGATGGCGTCCAAAAACGCCGGCATGAGCGGGTGCGCGATGCTCTTGAGCGTCTGCACCTCGCGCGTGAACAGCTCGTGCGCTTTCCAGTCGGTGGCGCGCTTGAGGTCAAACACCTTAATGGCGACTTTGGTGCCGGTGTGCTGGTCGGTGGCCCAAAACGTCGAACCCTGCCCGCCCCGCCCCAGTAATCCGCCAACCGCGTATCGGCCGCCCCACACGTTGCTGGCGAACGCACCGGTAAACACTTGCGCATCCAGCGCACTGTCGAGCTTGGCTTGCGCGAGGACGTCGGTGTCGACGTCGACCTCGACGAAGATTGGGGCACGCGCGGCCGTCACGATGAAGCGCTCATGTTGGTGAGGGTAGGCACCGTGCAGCAGCCGGCAAGCGGCCGCATGCCAACAGGCGACAGCGGCACCGGTCACGCGCGGCGGTGTTGTGTGTGCGCGGTCGATTTGCCAGACATCATTGATGCAGTTGCGCCACGGCCAGTTTCAGATCGATGTGCCCGCGGACTGGGCGGACCGCTCGACGGTGTTGTTGGTCGGGCCGCCCTCGCCCACCACGCAGGTG
>JAYTVG010000823.1:0-1171 GCA_043744135.1 Deltaproteobacteria bacterium
ACAAAGACTTTATGGGCGAAGCGCGTTTGCAAGAGGGGCGCGTCGTGGGCTTTTTGTCGCAAGAGCCAGAGCTTGAAAAGGGCAAGACCGTCCTTGAAAATATCGAAGGGGGCGTCAAAAAAATTCGTGACTTGCTGACGCGTTTTGACGCCGTCAACAACGCGTTTGGCGACGCTGACGCTGACATGGACAAGCTGATGGCGGAACAGGCGCGCCTGCAAGACGCCATCGACGCCGCCAACGGCTGGGACATCAACCGCATCTTGGACCAAGCGATGGAAGCGCTGCGCTGCCCGCCACCGGACCAGATCGTCGACACCTTGTCGGGTGGTGAGCGCCGCCGTGTGGCGCTGTGCCGCTTGTTGCTCGAGTCGCCCGATATGCTGTTGCTCGACGAGCCCACCAACCATCTCGATGCCGAGAGTGTCGCGTGGCTCGAGCGTTTCTTGCATGACTTCAAAGGCACCGTCGTGTGCGTGACCCACGACCGCTATTTTTTGGACAACGTCGCGGGCTGGATTTTAGAACTCGACCGCGGCGAAGGCATCCCGTGGCAAGGCAACTACAGCTCGTGGCTCGAGCAAAAGGGCAAGCGCCTCGCACAAGAAGAAAAGAGCGAGAGTGCGCGCCAACGTGAGCTCGCGCGTGAAAGTGAGTGGGCAAAGATGTCGCCCAAGGCCCGCCAAGCCAAGGGCAAGGCGCGCTTGAAGCGCTACGAGGAACTGCTGTCACAAAGTTCGTCGGAGAAGGTCACGCAAGCCGACATCTACATTCCGCCCGGACCGCGCTTGGGCGACGTCGTCATCGAAGCAGAGGCGCTGAAGAAATCATTCGGCGACAAGTTGCTGTGCGACCAATTGAGCTTCCGTCTGCCGCCGGCGGGCATCGTTGGCATCATCGGTCCAAACGGCGCCGGCAAGACCACGTTGTTTAAAATGATGGCGGGCCAAGAGACGCCCGACGGTGGCGCGCTCACGATCGGCACCACCGTGAAGATGATGTACGTCGATCAAAGCCGCGAGTCGTTGAAGGCCGACAACAACGTTTGGCAGGAGATCACGGGCGGCGCCGAGGTCATCGAGATGGGCCCCAAAAAAATGAACAGCCGCGCGTACTGCACGGTGTTCAACTTCAAAGGATCCGACCAGCAAAAGCTCGTCGGTGCGTTGTC
>JAYTVG010000824.1:0-1170 GCA_043744135.1 Deltaproteobacteria bacterium
CGCTGCACGAAATCAATCGGCAATAGCGCGATCACCTCGGGCTGCAGCGGCTCATCGTCGACGTCGGGCAACGACATGCTACGCGAGCTGTTCGCCACCCGCGCCGCGAGCGCACGCGACACCGCCAAGCCAAACCCTGGCGCGCGTTCGTACAGCGTGAAGAAGCTTTCCTTTTCAAACTTGAGCACCACCGACGCGGCACGCGCAGTGACGGTCGCTGTGCGCGGTTGCTCAAGCAGCAAGCCCATCTCGCCGACGGTGTCGGGCGGACGCAGCCGCGAGACCTCCAGCCGCTCGCCGCCGTGTTGCACCAGCACCGCTAGCTCACCCGACAGCACGACAAAAAATGCGTCCGAAGCCGCATCTTGCTGCATGACGTCGTCATCGACGTCGAATGCAAACAACGCCCCTCGCGCCGCGACCTTTTGCAGCACTTCGGCGTCGAGGCCTGCAAACAGGGGAGATTGGCTAAGCGCGTGGGCGACCCGCACACTGAGATCGTCATCTAAGGGCAGCTGCCGCATCGATCACCTCGTGCGCGCGCGACGGACACGCGCAACGTCACACTCGCGAAAGTGCCGCTGACAAGCAAAAAAACGAACCGCTGTCGGGGCTCCGGCATGTTGACAGCCGCCGTTTTGCCGCGTTTGGTGCGTTCTTATGAAGCGCTTGCTTGCCCTGCTGACTTTGCTCGCCGGTTTCGCGACCGCCGCCCATGCCGACCCCATCACGAAGGTGTTCATCAACGGCGCGCCGACACCGGTGTTTTTTAACGACGGTGACAGCTTTCGCGCCCAGGCGGGACCGCTCAAAGGGCAACAGGCGCGACTGAGCGGATACAACACGCTTGAGAGCTTCGGCGCCGTGCATTCGTGGGGCACGTGGTCTGAAAAAGAGCTGTTCGCGATTGCCAAACTCGCGACGCTGACGGCGCGCAAAGGCGTGTGGCATTGCGACGGCGACGGATCGAAAGACACCTACGGGCGCTTGTTGTTGTTTTGTCGCGACCTCGCCACGCACCTGATCCGAAACGGCCTCGCGCACGCGTACTCTATCGACGACAAACCTGCAGACGTCGAGCTGCTCAAGATCCAAGAGCTCGCGAAGGTGGAGAAAAAAGGCATGTGGGCGCACGGTATCCCGAGCTTCGTGATGACGTCACTGCACTCA
>JAYTVG010000825.1:0-3734 GCA_043744135.1 Deltaproteobacteria bacterium
AAAGAGCTCAAGTTCAAGCTCAAAACACCGTGGAAAGATCTGCCAAAGCCGGTGCAGAAGCTGATCTTAAACGGCACCGACAAAGAAATCGCGTTCACCGTCGAGGCGGAGTCGTCCGGCAACGCGTACAACTTTAAAAAGCAATACGAAGGCGTCATCCCCAACTTGGAGCGGCGCTTCAAAGAGACGCAAAGTGACGGCGTGCGCTTTGAGCTGGAGCGCTACACAGCCAAACGCCACTGCACCGACTGCAACGGCGCACGCTTGCGCAAAGAGGCGCGCTTCGTGCGCGTGGGCGGCATGGCGTTGAACGATTTAGTGGGCACAAGCATCGCCGATAGCAAGGCGTTTTTTACCGGGCTGAAGCTGGATGCGCGCGACAGCAAGATCGGCGCTGCGGTGCTGAAGGAAATTCTCGCGCGGCTGGATTTTTTGATCGCGGTGGGCTTGCAGTACCTCACGCTCGATCGCTCGGCGGGCACGCTGTCGGGCGGTGAAGCGCAGCGCATTCGTTTGGCGTCGCAGATCGGCTCGGCGCTGGTGGGTGTGTTGTATGTGCTCGACGAGCCCAGCATCGGCCTTCACCAACGCGACAACGAAAAGCTCTTGAAAACGCTGCAGCACCTGCGCGACTTGGGCAACACCGTTATCGTCGTCGAACACGACGAAGACACCATCTTAGCTGCCGACCACGTCGTCGATCTCGGCCCCGGCGCCGGTCATTTGGGCGGCACCATCGTCGCACAGGGTTCGCCCGCGGACATCATGGCGGTGAAGGCGTCGTTGACGGGGCAGTATCTGTCGCGCGCGCTGCGCATCGACATTCCCGTCGAACGTCGCAAAGGCAACGGTGAGGCGCTCGTGCTCAAGGGCGCGCGCGGCAACAACCTGCGCAACGTCGACCTGTCCATCCCGCTGGGCAAGCTCGTGTGCGTCACAGGCGTGTCGGGCTCCGGCAAATCCACGCTTATCAACGACACGCTGCAAAAAGCGCTCAGCCAAGCGCTGTACGAGGCACGCGAGCGGCCGCTGGCGTTTGATAAGTTGGTGGGGCTCAACAAAGTCGACAAGGTCGTCGACATCGACCAAACCCCCATCGGCCGCACGCCGCGCAGCAATCCCGTCACGTACACCGGCGTTTTCGACGACATCCGCAACTTGTTCGCGGCCACGCAAGACGCGCAGGTGCGTGGCTACAAGTCGGGCCGCTTTAGCTTCAACGTGTCAGGCGGCCGCTGCGAGTCGTGCGAGGGTGACGGCGTCATCAAGATCGAGATGAACTTTCTGCCCGACGTGTACGTGACGTGCGAGGTCTGTCGTGGCGCGCGCTACAACCCCGAGACGCTCGCCGTCACCTACCGCGGCAAGACCATCGCGGACGTGTTGCGCATGAGCGTCACCGACGGTTGCGGGTTTTTTAAAGCGGTGCCGTCGATCGCGCGCAAGCTGCAAACGCTGCAGGATGTTGGCTTGGGGTACATCCAGCTGGGCCAGTCCGCGACCACGCTGTCGGGCGGCGAAGCGCAGCGCATCAAGTTGAGCAAGGAGCTCGGGCGGCGCGCCACCGGCCAAACGCTGTACATCCTCGACGAGCCCACCACGGGACTACATTTTCACGACGTGCACCAGCTGCTGGGCGTGCTGCACCGCTTTGCCGATCAGGGAAACACAGTGCTGGTGATTGAGCACAACCTCGACGTGATTAAGACTGCTGACTGGGTCGTCGACATGGGTCCTGAGGGCGGCAGCGGCGGTGGCATGATCATCGTCGAGGGCACACCTGAAGACGTCGCCCGCCACCCCACCAGCCACACCGGGCGCTTTTTGCGTCAGGTGTTTGAGCGCGATGGGCATGACGGGACGCGCGCACGGCCGGCTAGCAAGGTCGCGGTGCCCGACGAGCTCAACCGCATCAAGGGGCGACGTGCCAAGATCGAGCGCGTGCAGATGAGGTGATCGGATGGGGCGCCGTGTGATGTTGCGCTTATTGCTCGCGTGGATCGGGACGCTTGCGTGCTACGCGGCCATGCTGCAGTGGCGCGCGCGCACCGATACGTTGTCGTTGGTGGCGGCAGCGATCGCCTTCGCCCTCGTCGTCGTGGCGCCGACCGTGCAGCGTGCAGCGCTGTATTGCGGCGTGTGGATGGGCGTGGTGGGTGTGCTGGCGGCGGTCGCACGTTTGGTGGGGTGAGCAAGCGGCCCGCCGGTTGGCGTCGTGCAGCGTGTCGATGGCACGGTACGCGGCCGGCTAGGGAATCACCGCGTAACTTTTGCGCGCATCGCTGGGGGACTTACAGTCAAAATGCCACCACTCGTGCGCGAGCGGTCGAAAACCGGCGCGCGCCATCACCTCGCGCAACAACACGCGGTTGGCCAGCTGCGTCGTCGTTAACGTGCCCGCCTTCAGCAGCTCGGGTTCACGCCGCGGCTCGGCAGCTGCACCAAAGAAATCATACGGCGAGCCCATGTCGAGGGGGGCTTTGGCGCCGCGGTCCCAAATCGACAGATCCACGGCACAGCCGGTGTTGTGCACGCTGCCGGGGGGGCGCGTGGGGTCCGCGACGTAGCCTTGTTGTTTGGTGCCTTTGACGACGTCCCACATCAGCAACTGCACGCTGCGGGGCCGCGCGCAATCATACATCACGAACGTCAGCGTGGGCTCATGGCGCTGCAGTCGCGCGAGCGCGTCGGCCAGCATGCGCTCGGCATCGCTCACTAAAAAGCACGCCTTGAGCGCACCGTAGACGTCTTTGTGCATGAAGTTGTCGGTGGTGGCGTATTTGAGCTCGACCTGCACCGGCAATGCCGCACCGACGTCGACCAGACCCGGCAACACCGCGGGCAGCGGCGCGCTCGGCTCCGCGCCCGCCAGCACCACCAACAACGTCACGAAGGCAACCACGCTTGAGGCTATCAGTTGCGCAGCAAGATGAAGTAGCGAATCCACAGCGCGCTGAATGCCAAAAACACCACCTGAAACAACCACGCGATGGGCGCTGCACCTTCGGCGATCGACCACGCGATGCCGATGTTGGCGGTGACAGACCACAGCACCTTGAGCCGCAGCATGGTGACGAAGCTGGCGCGCGTGGCGTCTTTGCCGAGGTAGCTTTCGACGCCGATACCGACGAGCGCGGCTCCCACCAAGCGTGCCGTAAGCGGGTCGATGGGACCGTAGTGCACCAGCGCAGCAAAGGCCTTGGGCGCAAAAATCAACGGCACCGCGAACAGCAGATCCGCGATGCAGTGCACCACAAACCAACGGCGCAGGGCGGGCGGGACATCGGTCGAGTGCATTTGCGTCATGCTTGGGTACGCCAAGGGTTGCGAGCTTGTGACGCTGTCGCATGCCTCAAGCAGCAACACCAGCGGTTGCGTTTCGTGCGCATGCGGGCTTGAGTGCGCGGATGGCCGCCGCACTCAATCTGATCGACCTCGTCAGCGACACCGCCACACGGCCGAGCGCGGCCATGAAGCACGCCATGGTGCAAGCGCTCGTGGGCGACGAACAAAAGGGCGAGGATCCCACCGTCACCGCGCTCGAAGCACGCGTGGCGCAGCTGTTGGGGTTTGAGCGCGCGCTGTTTTTAGTGAGCGCGACCATGGGCAACCAGATCGCCCTCGCCCTGCACGCGCACGCCGGTGACGAGGTGGTGTGCCACCGCACAGCGCATGTGCTCAACCACGAAAGTGCCGGCACCGCCATGACGTCGCGCGCACAGCTGTATCCGCTC
>JAYTVG010000826.1:0-1167 GCA_043744135.1 Deltaproteobacteria bacterium
GCGTGCGTTGTGCCAGGCTTGGCACGGCCAGCGTGCGCTCGACCGCGCATTTTTGGCGGCCGAAATGTTGAGTTTCGTGGGCGGCGCGCAAGAAGCTGAAGAACTGCTGGTCACAGAAAACAAGCGCAAGCTGAAGAAGGGTTCGGATCTCGCGCTCACCGCCGACCAGCTCACCAACTGGGTCGTGCATCCGCACGAGCGCCACCCAGCGCGTGACGTGCTGGCGCTGGTGGCCGCCGACCTGGGCAAGGGTTTTGCGCCAAACAACGCGGAGCCCGTTGTCGACAAAAAGCTGCTCATCAAACACAAGGGTGAAGACGCCGCGCGCGCTCTCGCGGACGAACTTGCGCAAAATCTCGGCCTCGGCGCCAGCTTCGACGTCTACCGCAGCGCCACGCGTCGGCACGTTGTGGAAGCGCAAGCAGCGTCGCCTGCGCTGCTCGTCGTTGGCCAGGATGCGCTGCGCGGTCCTGCCGTGCGGGAACTTCGCTTCGTGCTTGGCCGCGAGCTGATGGCCATCGCGTGTGGTCACACCTTGGTGCGCGGGCTCGATGCGCGCGGCGTCGCGACAACGCTCACGGCAATCGGCCGTGCCGTCGACAAAAACTTCCCAGCGCTGATGGCGTGTGGCGACGTCACGGCGCTCACCAAGAAGGTCGCAAGCGCGATGTCTCGAAAGACCCGTGCAGCGCTCGGTGACGCCGTGGCCCGCTTGGCCGTGGGTCGCGAGGCAGACTTGATCGCGTGTATCGCCGCGATGCCGCTCAGCGAGGCGCGCGCGGCCGTGTTGTTGGCGGGAGCCTTTGACGTGTCAGCGCGCCAAATCGCCAAAGACCCCGCACGCGTGAAGGACACGACCGCCGACGGCATGGACTGGCACAGCGACCGCAACTTGGTAGACCTCGCGGCATACGCGCTGTCCGACGACCACTTTCAAGCGCGTCAAGCGCTGCGCATCGCCGTCGACGGCTGAAGGGGCGCGTGTGAAACGTTTCGATGCTGCCTTGTTGTCGGCCGTGTTCGCCGCCGTACGTTTTCGGCGCGCCGGTCGCAGCGAGTCGCCGGCTGCGACCCGCTTCGATGCGGCGTACCAGCGCCACGGCCGCACCCAGCCGCTGCTGTTGGGCCACCGCGGTGCGATGGCGCGCGCACCCGAAAACACCCTCG
>JAYTVG010000827.1:0-3723 GCA_043744135.1 Deltaproteobacteria bacterium
AAAACCCCGCGCGCCGCATCCATCGGTGCGCGACTCCAACACGATCGAAGGTGCCCTATGAACATCAAAGACAAATTCATCGCCTTGTACGCACGGCAAACGCATGATGACGGTGCGCTCGATCTATTCGAACCGTCGGTGGAGCTGCTGGTCGCGCCGTTTTACAACAACGTTAAACCGTTTTTAAATCAAGTTACAGAAGCAGATATTTTCGTTGATAAATTCAGCGAATATTTCAGCGGCAAGGGGGCTGTTGATATTGGGGTTAAAGGCGACAAAATCGTCGCATCGGTTGAAGAAAACGCGCTGCCGTTGTTGTTGCGCAGCGATTGCGGAGGACCGCTTCACACATGGTCTATCCCGCGCCCGTGCCTGCAGGTGCGCGGCAGGCGGGGCACCTACAAGATCCAGTTCAATCAACTCTTCGTCGGCGATCTGATGTGGCTTTATTTTCACGAACGGATGGGTGTTCACGCCATGGTAGGCGCTTTGCTAGACGACTTTGTGACCAAGGGGCGCTTCCCGCTGCGCCCCGTCGGCGTCGAGGGCCTCGTGCTCGAAGGCATGGTGCGTGAAGTCAAAGCCGGACTGTCGTCGACGGTGCGTGAGCGCGAAACCAGCTACCGCAGGGTCATCGGCTGGAAGTCCGACGACGGCCGCGGCATGAACAGCGCCGCACCGATGAACAGCAACTTTCACGCGCAGTGGAACTCGCTCGTGTACCTCGCGTCCGGCTACTACAATGAAAAGCGCTTAGCGGTCGCGATTCAAAACAGCACCACCAACGCGGGTCGCCCGTCGCGCGCCACCTTGACGTCGATTCGCGAAACCATCGGCCAGCTGCGCAAAGCGTTCGACCCGTTCAAATATGGCCGCAACCACACCCACACGCTCAGTGGCATCGTGTGGACGCTCGCGGGCCTCGAGCTGTTGCTGCGCCTGCGTTCACAACTGGGAATTCCCGAGCCGTACCAAAGCCCGGACGAGCTCATCCCCGCAGCCTATGCGCTGTTGTTGGGCGACACCGGCAACCACGCGCAGGGCAACCGCTACACGGCGCACCGCGACTGCGCAGAGGCCAGCCGCGCGATCTTGCTCGACGTGCAGGCGCTCGACTTCGATCAAACGAGCGTGCCGCTCGGCGACACGGAACTCACACAATGGTTGGACGATGTGGAGTCGTCGTTTGAACTGTATCGCAGTTCGTTTCGGGTGTTGACTGGCGTCGACCTCGGGACCACGGCGTCCGCGGGTCAGCCGTAATGCTCGAGCGGCGCACCTTTGACCGCGAGCTCGAGAATCTGACCGGCCGTCGCATCCCGCGCGCGCGCGTCGGTGACGTTGTTGGCGAGCGCATCTTGGCGCTGTTGTGGGAGGCTATCGAGGACGACGATGTGCCGACGATGGCGGATCGGCTGCGTCGCTTAGAGGCGGTGCTCGATGCCGTCTCGGACTACGACGCTGGTGCGCTATTGGCGCGGCTGCTGCCGGGCGGCGACCTGTTTTCGAATTTCGAATACCGACTCAAGACCATCACGCGCAACCGGCTGCGTGACAAGCTGCGCGCCCGCGCGAAGGTCCGTCCTGCGCCGGTGGTCCCGGTGCCGCCGGCCCCACGTCTCCCCGTGCCACGCCCGCCTGGCGTCGCTCAGCCCGATCCGCCGATCCCGATTCTGCCCCCACTCCCACCGCTTCAGCCGAGGTGGTGGGCGCTCGTGGGTCAGTACAACTGGGAGTTGAAACGGCATCGCGTATTGAAAAAAGGCTATTTCAATGTTTACTTACAAGGTGAATTTGAAACCACTTTTTCGGCGAACGTTTCTGGCAATGAATTGGCGACATTTAAAGTCAAATGGATCAGGGGCAAAGGTCCAGGGGGCGAGCTCGACACGCAATTCAAAGACTGGTTTAAGCCCGAGCTGAAGATCGAGCGCGACAGTGGACAGTGGCAGATCTCGCTCAAAAAAGAGTTCGCGGTCTTGGGTGGCGCGATTACGTTCGAGCCCCACCTCAAGCTGTCCCCCGAGTTCGTCGACGTACAAGTGGCATTCCCAAAGTTCACGCTGCGCAAAACTCTGTTTGGCCAGGCGGTCGCAATCGAGGTGAAGCCGAAGATCCATATCATCATCGAATTTGATCTTGCGCAGTATCTCAAAGATCAAGTGAAGCGTCATATCCCAGACGTTATTGACTGGTTCTTAAGGCAGTTTGGTCGACGGTTTGTCGGATCATTGCTGAAGGAACTTGCCCTGATGTTGCTTGGCGCCGAGATCGTCTACTTGCTGCTGAGGCCGGCGCCGACCGCGCCACCTGCTGCACCGCCTGATGATATCGCGGGAAAAAATCAGGTGCTCGCACTCGTTGCGAACACAACGTCCAACCTAGCGCGCATCCAAAAATGGGCCGACATGCACCGCCACGGCTTTGCCAAAGCGTACGGTGACTATGCGCGTGAGTTGACGTCGTCGAACTGGCGCGCGATGCGCCAGCAGTTGCAGACCGCGTCGGTCCGCCAATTCATTGCGCTACCCGCACCGACGGCGCCGGTTTCACAGTGGGAGACGTGGGCAGCAGGGAAGAAGGCCGTCGAGATCGTCAGCCTCCCCTACGCCAGCGACGACTTCGTGCAACGGTTCCGGTGGTACGAAATCGCGCTCATGTTCATCGTGGCCGCGTGGATTTTACGGCGCATCGGCAAGGCTGAAGCGCACATCGCGTTACAAACCGTGCTTCAACAAACGAGTTTCGCTGGCGGCGCGGCGGCGATCCAACGGGTCAACAAGGTGATTGCGCAGCACAATTTTCGCTTTGTCGACGAGGACGGCAACACCAGGTTCAAAGACGGTCTCAAGCACCAAGACGCGGTCGTGGCGCTCATCAAAGGCAACGGCCTGAGTGCTCAGCAGATTGGCGACCGCCTTCAGGAGTTGGGGCTGTCGACGTTGCCGCATCTTTAGCTTCGGCTGCTGCGCCCGACAGCGGCGCGCAGCGTGTTGGGTCGCCAGCGCGCCGTCTAGCTAGGTCGCCCAAGGATCGTCTTCGAGATCGCCCGCGTACGGAGTGTCTTCGACCGGCGCCGGCGCCACTTGAGGCATGTCGACGACATCGCCCCCATCGGCTTGTGGCGTGTGCGCGTCGAGCAGGGTTTGGGCTGGGCCGAGCGCCGCCATAACCTTCGCCACCGGCAACGCAGCCACCGGCATGTCGAGTGCGCGGATGGCGGCGAGCAACGTTTCGCTTTCGGCCAACAGCCGTTTGCGTTCGCCTTGATCGCCGCGTTCGTCGGCCAGCGTGATCATGGGTTGAATCGCGCCCACCCGCTTTTCCAGGACGTGGCGATCCAAACTCAACAACGTGTCTTCTACGATTCGTGCGGCGGCGACGTCGTTTAGGTAGAGGTCAGGCCGCTCAAACGCGCGCGCGTGCTCGAGCTTGCCGACGATCTGCGGGATCTGCCCTTTGGGCCACAACCCAACGCGCGGCAGCAGCGAGCGCGGTTCGTCGTTGTGGTAGCGCACCAACAGGTCGATCACTTGCATCAAAAAACTCGCGAGCTCGGCGTTGCGCAACACCTCCAACAACACACCGCAGCGTGCGGCGAGGTGCGGGTGCATCAGCAGCGCTTCGGTGAGCATCACCTCGTCGTCGCTAAAGGGCCGCGCGCGTTTGGGCGGCCCACGCCGCATGGTGGTGTCGGCAACCGATGCTGTGCGCGATGGCGTC
>JAYTVG010000828.1:0-3721 GCA_043744135.1 Deltaproteobacteria bacterium
CAGCGACCCCGCGGCGTTCACGGCCGTCGTTTCGCTCGCCAAGGCCTAAGGCTTCGTCGGCCACGACGAGAGCCGCCAACGCCGTGTGGCGTTGGCGGCTCTCGTCGTTTCAGCGCCGTCCTCGCTGCCGGCCAGGGGGATCGCGGCGTGTGGCAAGTCGACGTGACCTTGTGCCGCACCCGCGTTGCGCGCTAAGCCCCGCGACGTCGTCATGCTCCTTTCATTTTTACAGGCCGGTGATCCATGCAGTTGAGCGAGTTACAGCAGCAGCTGACGGTGCAGACTGCGCAGGCCGTCGCCGCGTTTGACAGCGCCGCCGACGACGAAGCTCTTGAGCAATGTCGCGTGCTCTTTTTGGGGCAAAAGAGCTTCGTCGCAGCTGCAAAAAAAAGTGTCGGTCAGCTGTCAACGCCCGACGACAAAAAAGCAGCCGGCAAACTCGCCAACGCCGCTGACGATGCGCTCAACGCCGCGTTTGATAAAAACCTCGCACGCATCAAGCGGCTCGGCAGTGAACGCGAGTTGGCGGAGCGCTTTGACATCACGCTGCCCGGCCGTCGCCATCTGCGCGGTCGCCGTCATCCGCTGACGCAAACCAGCTCTGATATTTTGTCGGTGCTCGAGGGATTGGGCTTTGCGCGCGCGGAAGGTCCAGAACTCGAGCACGACTACTACAACTTTGAAGCGCTCAACATGCCGCGCGACCATCCTGCGCGCGATATGCAAGACACGTTTTACGTCGAGGGCGCTGATGACGTGGTGTTGCGCACGCACACCAGCCCCGTGCAGATCCGCACCATGCTCGCGCTCGGCGCGCCGCCTATTCGCGTCGCTTGTTTTGGGCGCGTGTACCGCAACGATCACGACGTCACCCACTCGCCAATGTTCCATCAAGTCGAGGGCTTGTACGTCGACACCAACGTGACGTTTGGCGACCTGAAAGGAACGCTGCAACTGTTCGCCGAGCGCATTTTTGCACCGGGCGTCAAGGTGCGCTTGCGGCCGAGCTTCTTTCCGTTCACCGAACCCAGCGTCGAGGTCGACGTGTCGTGTTTTTCATGCGACGGCAGCGGCCGCGGTGGCAGCGCGACTGGCGACGATGGCGCGTGTCGTTTGTGCAAAGCGACCGGCTTCATCGAGATTATGGGCGCGGGCATGGTGGATCCTGAAGTGCTCAAATACGGCAAACTCGACCCGGATGCGGTGACAGGGTTTGCGTTTGGCATCGGCGTCGAGCGTGTGGCGATGTTGCGCTACGGCATCAACGACATCCGCACGCTGTTTGAAAACGATCATCGGTTCCTCCAGCAATTTTAGCGCCCGCCCAGCTTGGCGTCAGCGTCTCGCTGCCGCCCCTTTGTCACCGAGGTCGATGTCATGCAGGTTTCGCTCAAGTGGTTGCACGAACTCGTGGACTTGCCGTCTGACACGTCAGCTATCGCGGACAAGCTCACGTCGGTGGGCCTGGAAGTGGAGGGCGTCGTCGATTTGAGCAAGGGCCTTGAGGCTGTCGTCATCGCGCACGTCGTCGCCATCCAAAAGCACCCGCAAGCGGACCGGCTTAATGTCTGCCAAGTGCAGACCAGCCAAGGTGTCGTGCAGGTGGTGTGCGGCGCGCCTAACGTCGCTGCCGGGCAGCTCGTCGCGTTCGCACCCGCCGGCTGCGTGTTGCCCGGCAACAAGGCCATCGGCAAAGCTACCATCCGCGGCGTCGAGTCAAGCGGCATGCTGTGCTCTGCGCAAGAGCTCGGGCTGCCGTACAGCACCGAGGGGTTGATCGTCGTCAAAGAGGGGGAACCCGGCGTCGTGCTCGGCGGCCCGATCGCGGCCTCGGTCGGCGGCGACGACGCGATCTTCACGCTCGGCGTCACCCCCAATCGCCCCGATGCGTTGTCGCATTTGGGCGTCGCTCGCGAACTGGGCGCGGCCTTTCGCACCCGCGTCAAAGCGCAGACACCGACGTGCCCGGAGCGCGGCGGACCGGTCGACGACTTGCTCACGGTCACCATCGAAGATGCCGAGGGATGTCCACGCTACGCTGCGCGCGTCGTCGAGGGCGTGGTGGTCGCGCCCTCGCCGCGCTGGTTGGTGGCGCGGCTGGCCGCATGCGGTGTGCGCTCGATCAATAGCGTCGTCGACGTCACCAACTTAGTGATGATGGAGCGCGGCATTCCGCTTCACGCGTTTGACCTCGACAAAGTGGCGAAGGTGAAAAATCGCGCAGCCGTCGTCGTGCGCGGCGCGAAGGCCGATGAGAGCATCCTCACCCTTGATGGCAAGGATCGTGCGCTGGTGGAGTCTGACTTGGTCATCGCCGACGCCGAGCGCGTGCTGGCGATCGCGGGCGTCTTGGGCGGTGCGCACAGTGAGGTCTCCGGCGCCACCACGCGCATCCTGCTCGAGGGCGCGCACTTCGCGCCGTCGCGCGTGCGCAAGACTGCGCGGCGCCTCGGGCTCCATTCGGAGGCCAGCCACCGCTTCGAGCGCGGCTGCGATCCAAACGGCGTCGGCTTCTCACTGGATCGCGCGGCTGCGCTCATCGCTGAGCTGTCGATGATGGGATCCGCTGAGCGCACCACGACCGGCAGCATCAACCTCAACAACGGTCGCGTCGCCCGTGGCCTCGTTGACACCTATCCGAAAAAGATTGCGCCTGCGATCGTGGCGTTTCGACCCAAGCGCGCCGCACAGATTTTGGGACTGCCCGCCAAGCTCGTCGACGAGGCGAGCGCGTCGAAGTTGTTGATGTCGCTCGGCCTGGAAGTGGAAGGCAGCTCCGCGGAGAGCATCCGCTTTCGTGTGCCGACGTTTCGTCCCGACTTGACGCGTGAGATCGATCTCATCGAGGAGTTGTTGCGCTTGATCGGCGCAGATGCGGTGCCCGCCACACTACCGTCGCGCAGCGGCGAGGCCGAGGGCTTGTTTGATAAGCGGCGCCACCACGCACTGACACGCGCCCGCGCGGCGCTTGAGGCCGCCGGCTTCGACGAGGCCGTGAACTTTGCGTTTTGCTCGCCGGCGTCGCTGGTCCCATTCGACGGTGGAGACCTCCCGAGCAGGATCACGCTGAAAAATGCGCTCGGCGAAGAGATGAGCGTGATGCGCAAATCGCTGTTGCCCGGCTTGTTGCAAAACGCCGCCACCAATCAACGTCGCGGCAACATCGACGTGCGCTTGTATGAAACCGCCAACGTGTTTTTGGGCAAAAACCCCGGTGGTAAGGTACCGCGTCCTGATGTGCGCGAAGCGGCGCTCGGTGCCGACGCGTATGCGCGCGAAGTCCCTCGGCTCGCTGGCGTCGTGCTCGGCGGCTTAGGGTTGCGTGGCCTACAAGGCGAGGCGCAGCCCGCGGGCTTTTATGACGTCAAAGGTGTGGTGGAAGAGGTGCTCGGCGCATTGGGGTTGCACGCGGGCCTCGCGTTGTCGCCGGTGGCGTTTGTGCGCGCCGACGACCGTTATCCCTTTTTGCACCCGCGCGCGCGCGCCGAGGTTTGGGTGCAGCGCGTCGGCAACATCAGCCAGGACAACACGCCAATGCGTCATTGGTTGGGCGTGGTCGGCGAGGTGCATCCAGACTTGGTCGCGAGCTACGAGCTCAAAACGCGCGCGTATTGCTTCGAGCTCGATGTGGACGCGCTCGCGCGCGTTGCTGCCGGCGTGCGGCGCGTGCAGCCTCTGCCGCGCTTTCCTGCGGTGCGCCGTGACTTCGCGTTTGTCGTCG
>JAYTVG010000829.1:0-3720 GCA_043744135.1 Deltaproteobacteria bacterium
TTCTTGCACCCAACCTTTGCAAGACAGCGTTGAGCCACGCGGCGCACGAATCACACGATTCACCATGCGATCATCCTGCGCACTCGTCGCGCGAACGTCAACCAGCGTCGTCACTCGGCGACGGTGTCATGCGCGCCCGGTGACGCCCTCAGCGACGATCGCGGCGGTGCGCGCAGGCATGGCGCGCGAAAGATAAGCGCTGGCCGCGAGCAGCAACGCGACGGCGACAGCCAGGGTGAGCGCAACTTTGAGCGCAAACTTGAAAACCTTCATCAGCGCGACAGCAACAATCAGCGCGACCACGAAGCCACCGCCGCCTAAAACGGGGAGTGACATTGAATGCAACAGCGTTTGGATCATCTGCACTCCTGTTTCGCGGCGTTAGCGGGCGGGCGCGTTGCGCGCACTTGCTTGCAGCGCAGTTTGAAAGGATGCGAGCTGCTGCAGTGCGATCTGTTCATTCAATAGCAGGCACGGCATGCCGTCGTGAATCGCGTAACAGGCGCGGCCATCGGCGCGCACCAGGGCGCCTTCAAGTTTGTCTTTGATGCGCTCTCCCGCGCGGTTCAGCAATTTTTTTTGGGTGATGCTGGCGTTAAGCTCTCTTACGAGCTCTGGGGCCGCGACTGTGAGCGGTGTTTTGTGTTCGGGGCACACGAGCATGCTGAGCAAACGCGCGTCAATCATCTCACTCCCACCGCTTCGTTGACGATGTGTACGTCGCTTTCTCAAACGGCGGTGTCAACGTGCAGACAACGAAAAAACGTGTGGGCGCCGGCCGACCGTAGCTGCAACCGAGCGGCACGCCTAAGGTGGTCACGGGAAATCCGTCTGCATCTTTTTGGTCTTCGACCGTCATGGCAAAACGCTCGACGTCGCGTCGTTTGTCGAGGCTGAGCCGCGCGTGTCCCCACAACAACACGCCGCACAGCACCGTCCATGCGAGCGCACGCAACAATGACCGCGCAGATTCACGCAGCTCGGTTGCGTCGCGCGTATCAATGCCGCGCACCAAGCGCACCACTGCACGCACGGCCGCGACCGCGCCCAGCGGCACAAGCACCATCAACGCGTAAACGGAGAGAAAACTTCGACAGGCCAACACTGCGACGACGGCGCCGAGCACGATCACCAAAATCCATCGGCGCAATTCGGCCACGCGCTCAGGTGCCCGCTGGCACGATGCGCGCGTGATCGAGTACCACGGGGTACAACAGCAGCGCGGGGTCGCTGTCGCCCTCGTTCATGACGTTGACCGGCGTCCACGCTGCAACGCCGAGCAGATGTCCGTCGGGGGCGAAGCGTACCCGGCGCACCAACCACGACAGCTCGCGCTCAGTCACCACCGCACCCGTCTTGACGTCAAACACCAGCAACCGTTTGTCCCAACCGCCCGTCGCCACCGTGGCGCCGTCGGGGGAGACAGCGACTGCCACCGTGTAGCCGTGGTGGCCCATCAACGTGTGGCCAAGCGTGCCGGCCTCCACGTCGACAATTGCGGCGCCCGACTTCAACGACGGCTCAGGGTAGCTGCCGCTTTTTTCCGCGTCGTAAAGATCAAAAGAGCGCACAGCTTTGTCCTGCGAAAACGACACAACGACGACGCCGTTGCGCGACACGTCGAGGTCGGTGGCGGGCCCAGGCAGGGCGATCTTCTTGGCGATTTGCATGCTGAGCGCACCCGGTACCAGGGTCGCGTGGTCCGCTGCGTCGCTGGGGCGAACCACCACTTCGTCTTTAGCGATGTCATCGGTAAACACGGCGCGCGCGAGCGTGTCGGCGCCGATGGTGAGCTCGGCGCCGACCGGGACGCACTCGTCAGACACGGCCGCGTGGACGTTGCCGAGCGTCAAGACCCCAACGGTAAGGTTGCCGAGATCGACGATGGGGAAGTCTGTGACGCCGTTCATCGTCGACACCGGCAACGCGCCTTCGACCGGCGGCAACTTCAGGCGCTTGACTGCGGCCCCCGAGATGCACGTCGACGGCTGACGCGAATCCTTCACCGTCGAGATGCCGCGCGCACCAACCACGCCGGCGTCTCCCAAAAACGACAAGAACACGCGTTGCCCCCCCTTGAGCACGCCCGAGGGCACGCGCGTCACGGGCTCGGAGCCGGTAGCGATGTCGATGACCGCAAGCGAACCGTCGAAGCTGGCGGCGATGATGCGGCCGTCAGAGGCGAACGCCAAGCCACGCACTTCGTCGGTGAACGGCTGCGCTTCGGCTTTGCGTGTGAACGTCGCAGGGTCAAGCAACAGCACGCGACCGTCAGCCGTGCCGACGGCCACGAGGTCACTATGGGGCGACACCGCCAGCCTCACCAACGGCACACCGACGGTATGATCGTATAAAAACTTGCCTGTCACCTCGTCAAACGCGCGCGCCACCCCCTGGCGACTCGGCACCAGCAACGCACCTTGAGCTTGGCCGGATCGGCGCAAAAACGCGGCGTCTTCAATGTCAAACTCGCTGGTGTTGATGGGCTGTTGAAAGCGCGCCGCCAACGGTTCGATCTCGGTGTAGGTCATCTCCATATTCGTCGAGACGTGGTGCACAAACGCCAGCGCGTTACTCTGCGGCGAAAACGCCAACGCATACACGAAGTCGCGCCGGTTGACGACGGTGGGCGCGCCCAATCCCACCATCGGCCCGCTCAAAAACGACCCCGTCGGCGAGGCCTTGATCTGCTTCATGACGTCGAGATCGACGGTGGCGGCCGCGGTTTTGCACGCGGCTGGCAACACGCCCACCACCAGCAGACACACGAGGGACAAACGGACAGGAGTCAAGGTGAACGCGCGCATGAGGCCTGGTATCGGTTAATGTCGTGGCGCGAAAGAGGAGCGAGGCGCAGTGATCCAAACGGTCAGAATTAAGGGCACTGCCGCCGGTGACGCAGACTTTTCGTACACTTTGGACCGTGTGCTCGCGGTCTTGCTCGATGCACTCAAGGCGGGGCGCGTGCAGGAAGCTGTCGACGTGTATTTGCGCTGTAACGCAGACATCGCGTTCGCGCTCATTGCCCGCGCGCAAGCGCACCCCGACGTGTTGCGCGCGCTGACGAACCTGTTTTTTCGCGCCCGCGACTACGCTCGCGCCGCATACTGCTGCGAGCAGCTCGACGAGCCGCTCAAAGCCGCCGCCCTTTACGAGCGCTGTGACGACTACCACCAAGCTGCGCAGATGTACGCGAGCGCCGGCGAGACGCTTCACGCAGCCGAGATGTTCGAAAAGGACAAGTGCCACCTCGACGCTGCGCAGCTGTTTGTGCAACTGCACATGCCGCAGCGCGCGGCGACGTGCTTGCAGCGCGCCGGGAGATTCCTTGAGGCAGCGCAGCAGTACCAGCTGGCACGCAAGCCCGCCGACGCCCTTGAAGCGCTCAAGGGCATCGCGACCGACAGCGCCGAGTTCAACGCCGCGCGTGCGTTGGCGGCGCAGCTGCACGCCGATGTAGCGGCGCCGACGACGGCATCTGAGGCTCCGCCCGCGGACCACGAGGGCTTTGCGTTTTTGCACGCGCTACCGTTGTTTGCGACGCTGACGTTGCCGCAGTTGAGGCAGCTGCACGCGTTGTGCACCTGTCGCGACGTCGCGTGCGACCAAGTCGTCATTGCTGCCGGCGCGGTGGCGCCCGCACTGTTTGTGCTGCTCACGGGTCGCTTGGTGGTGTTGCAGGACCCCTCAGGTGTGCAGTTGTCGACGATAAACCCGGGT
>JAYTVG010000830.1:0-3718 GCA_043744135.1 Deltaproteobacteria bacterium
GCGCCGAGCACCGCCACCGCGGTGATGATTCCCGCAGGCAATCCGATGATCACGTGCGTACCCAGCGACAGCGCCGACGACGCGCCCACTGCCAACCAATACGCGCGACTGTCGTCGAAGATGAAGGCATGCCCTTGACGCAACAGGTACGTGCGCGCGGGAGCAACGTCACCCCCGGTGCCGGCACGTGGGTCGATAGCCGCGAGGTTTGCCTGCGACGCTGACAGCGCCACAGGTGACGTGGCCGCTAACGCCCGCGCGACCTCGGTCATCGTGCGCGCATCAAGCTGCAGATGTGCGCGACCGGCGTGCGCACACATCAGCGACAGCATCACCAAAAGCGGGGCACAAAAGCGCATGCGTCACGCTAGCACAAGCGCGATGCACCTCAGCCCTTGTACACGGCAGCCAGCGTCGTGCCCATCTCAGCCGGGGTGGGCGCAACGCGAATGCCCGCGGCCTCGAGCGCCTGCACTTTTTCGTTGGCGCCGCCGCTGCCACCCGAGATGATAGCGCCCGCGTGACCCATGCGGCGCCCTGGCGGGGCCGTGCGCCCTGCGATGAAGCCGATGACGGGCTTTTTCATGTTGGCCTTGACCCAAGCGGCCGCTTCTTCTTCTGCGCTGCCGCCGATCTCGCCGATCATGATGACGGCGTGGGTGTCGGGGTCGGCGTTAAACAGCGCCAACACATCGATGAAGTCGGTACCGTTGACGGGGTCGCCGCCGATGCCGACACAGGTGGACTGGCCGATGCCAAGCGCCGTGAGCTGGCCAACGGCTTCGTACGTCAGGGTGCCCGACTTCGACACCACACCGACGTGGCCCGGCTTGTGGATGTGGCCGGGCATGATGCCGAGCTTACAGCCGGTGCCAAACGCGCCTGGTGTGATGACGCCTGGGCAGTTGGGCCCAATCAAGCGGGTCTTTTTTTGCGACGACAGCGCGCGCTTGGCCTTCACCATATCCAGCACCGGGATGCCCTCGGTGATGGTGATGACGAGGTCAAGCTCGGCACCGAGGCACTCCAAAATCGCGTCGGCAGCAAACGGTGGCGGCACGTAAATGATCGAGGCATTTGCGCCCGTGGCCTTTTTCGCGTCGGCGACGGTGTTGAAAATCGGGACTTTTTTGACGGCACCGTTGACGCTGTGGTCGAAGGTTTGGCCGCCCTTGCCTGGCGTCACGCCCGCGACGATCTGGGTGCCGTACTCGAGCATCTGTTTTGCGTGAAAGCTGCCCGCTTCCCCAGTGATTCCCTGCACGATCGCCTTAGTGTCTTTGTTGATCAAAATGCTCATGGCTTGCTCTTTTGCGGGGCGCGAGACGCGCGCTCAAATTGGTCGTTGATGAGATCGCCCGTGGGGTCGTTGAATTCATCGACCTTGGGAGATGAACCATAGAAATCAACGGCTTCGTCGTGCGGGTGCTTGTCGTAGGCCGGTTTGTCAGCCGCGCCGAGGCGTTCGCTGAGCGTTCGGATGAGGTCGAGGGCGATGCCCGGGCGCGAGGTGGTGCGCGACATCAGCGCGCACCCTTGACGGATGCTACGGCCTTTTTAGCGCCATCAAGCATGTCATCGGCAGGCGTGATGGCCAGACCGCTGTCCTTCAAAATCTTTTTGCCCAGCTCGACATTGGTGCCCGCCAACCGCACGATGAGCGGCACCGACAGCCCGACTTGCTTGGCGGCAGCGACGACACCCAGCGCAATCACGTCGCACTTCGCGATGCCGCCAAAGATGTTGACGAACACCGCCTTCACGGAAGGGTCTTGTAAGATGATCTTGAACGCCGCAGTGACCTTGGCCTCGTCCGCGCCGCCACCTACGTCCAAGAAGTTCGCGGGCTCGCCGCCTTGGTGCTTAATAATGTCCATGGTGGCCATCGCCAAGCCTGCGCCGTTGACCATGCAGCCGATGTTGCCCGACAGCGCGATATAGCTGAGATCAAACGCCTTGGCCTGTAGCTCGCGCGGATCCTCTTCGTGGGGGTCGCGTAAGTTGACGAGGTCTTTTTGGCGAAACAGCGCGTTGTCGTCGAAGTTGAATTTGGCATCAAGCGCCAACAAATCGCCGTCTTTGGTGATGATGAGGGGGTTAATTTCAGCCAAGCTCGAGTCGGTGCCGATGAACGCGTCGTACAGTTTGCTCAAAAAGAGCACGGCCTTGCCGATTTGCTTGTCCTTCATGCCGAGGGCGAACGCGATGTTGCGCCCCTGATACGCGCAAAAGCCGGTGGCGGGGTCGATCCACTCCTTGATGATTTTTTCGGGGTGCTCTTCGGCGACTTTTTCGATCTCCATGCCGCCTTCGGTCGACGCCATGATGCACACGCGGCTGTTTTGGCGGTCGATCACCATGCCGAGGTACAGCTCGCGCTCGATCGCTGCGCCCTGCTCCACCAGCACTTTGCGCACGAGCTGGCCCTCGGGGCCGGTTTGGTGCGTGACGAGCTTCATGCCCAAAATTCCTGCGCCGTATTTGTGCGCTTCTTCACGATTTTTCGCGAGCTTCACGCCGCCACCTTTGCCCCGACCGCCCGCGTGGATCTGCGCCTTAATGACGCAGGGAAATCCCATCTCGACGGCGGCGGCTTCGATCTCGGCGGCGCTTTCGCACACGCGCCCTTGCAGGGTGGGTACGCCGTATTTGCGTAGGATGTCTTTGCCTTGGAATTCGTGAATCTTCAAGCGGACCTCGTGGGAGGGCGGTTGCTAGCACCCACAGTGGCAGGTCTCAAGTCACACGAGGCAAGATTCGTTGCCGCTCGCCGTTTTGCAGTTGCCAGCAAGCGCGACGTTCAGTCAGTTGACAGATTCAACAACCTGTCAACTGATGACGCCCTCGCATCGAGGCGCGGAAATCCCAAACGTGCACGGTAGCGCCTTCGGCGTCGATTCGAGACCTCTGCAAGTGACGCAACGTCGCCGAATGCGATCGTTCGCAACGGTGACGGCTAGCCATCTCACAAGCCATCGACGGATGCGCCGCCTCGATGTCCGCGGCGCACCGCATCGCGATGGCAGCGTGTGTGGTCGACTTTAGCCTGGGTCGTCGCGACGGCGGCGTTTTCGCTTCGGTTTGTCGTCCTCGGCGCGCACCACCGCGGTCCGATGGTGCTGCACGACTGGCGTGATGCCGCCGTCGTCTTTGGGGAGGATGCGGATGCGCGTTTGAATTTCGATGGTGGTGCCGCTGAGCACCCTGCTGAGCACCTTGTCCATCTCAAGCTTGCCTAAAAATTCGCGGGTCTGGGCGGATATTGCGTTGACGATTTCTTTTTTGGTCTTGTCGGCTTGAGCGGCAACGTAACCCATCGCCTCTTTCGGCAGCTTCATGTCGCCGAGTTGGCTTTTGAGCGCCTCTTCCGACGTGAACACGGCACCGATGCCCGACATCAACGCCTTCTTCGCGAGGTCGCCGATCATCTTTGATGCGAAGCCGCGCGTGTTCTCGTGTGGCAGCGCGTCCGCGAGGCCGTCGTCATCGTCGTCGTCGTCGTCGTCATCCGCGTCGTTCGCGTCATCGCGGCGGCGCGGCGGATCATCGGGGGCATCGCTCATGAGGTCCTCCACATGCGAGACATTTCATCGACCTTGGGAGATGAACCATAGAATTCATCGACCTCGGGACGAGTCCCGCGAACTAATACTGTAGCTTGAGGTGGATCGCTTTGGTGTCTGACGTGTGCTCGGCGCCATCTGTGACGCGCACGCCG
>JAYTVG010000831.1:0-3715 GCA_043744135.1 Deltaproteobacteria bacterium
CGTCATTTCACATCGCACCTCAAGCAACGTGTTGGCGCCATCTTTGACTGGCTTGACGTGACGCAGTCCGATGATCACGCCGTAGCCCTTCGCCACCCCGCCCCGTTTGACGACGACACGGGAGCCGAGCTCGACTTCGATGGCGGCCTTCACCTTGTCTTGTAACGCCGTGATGAGGCCGGGCACTTGGCCGTTGGTGATGTCTTGCAGCTCACCCACGTCGACGACCACGCGCTGTGCTTCAAGCGCCGGCAGCACGCGTGCGAGCACTTGCTGCACGGTCGGGTCCGCGTCGGTACGCATCGGCGCAAGCACGTCGAGCGCTAGCGGATCAAGCAAGTTGCCAAACGCGTCGACGGTGGCGGCGCGCACCGTCGCATCTGAATCGGCGAGCAGCGGCTTTAGCAGCGTCGCGGCGGCTGGGTCTTTGGACTTCGCGACGCCCGCGATGGCGACGATGCGCACCTTGGGGGACGATGCGCTCAACGCAGCCACCAACTTCGCGGGG
This sequence comes from Deltaproteobacteria bacterium, assembly GCA_043744135.1. Taxonomy (GTDB): domain Bacteria; phylum Myxococcota; class UBA727; order UBA727; family VGSZ01; genus JAYTVG01. Next base: position 509 of record JAYTVG010000831.1, read on the forward strand.
ATTTCCGCTGATGCGGCTGATGCAAACACCATCACGTGCATGAGCAGCAGCAACGCAGTGGACCCGCGTGCGCGCTTGCGCCATCGCACAGCAAACGCGCGCTTGACTAACATGTCAATGACCGCTATTGACATTTGAGTCAATCAAACCGCCTCGGTTGTGTGACGACGTCATGACGCCGCCGTTGCGATGTTGCGATGTTCACACCGACCCTGAGTGGTGAGCAAGGTGGTCGTTAGTGTTCACCTCACAAAACCGATGAAATCAATCTCCATATGCGCATGCTGACAACAACCGCGAGCCGCTGTCTATGACCGCACGGACGATGCGCAACGCCGGTACACCTACGCGGCGACCGCGGCTGCGCGCTGCGGTCGCACCGCTGGAGCTCGCCGAGCGGGGCGGCACAGAGGACCGCAGAAAGCAGATCTTAAAAGCCGCGGTGCGCGTGTTCGCACTCAAGGGGTACCACGGCTGTCGCATCTCAGACGTGGCGGATGAGGCCGGCGTCGCGTACGGGCTCGTGTATCACTACTACGGCAACAAGGACGGCTTGCTGGCCGCAGTGTTTGACACCAACTGGGCGTTTTTTCAGCGCGCAGTCGAGGACATCGCAGCGTCGACCGGCACGATGTTTGGCAAGCTCAAGCAGATCGTTGAACTGGCGTTTCAAGCGTTTGAGATAGCCCCGCTCGTCGTCAAAGTGCTGGTCCTCGAGTTCGGGCGCAACGCGCGCCTGGGTGAAGCGCTCGACAATCCGCAAGTGGCGCGGGTGTTTTCCGCCATCGCTAGCATCTTTGAACGCGCGCAACAGCGCGGCGAGATGTCTGCGGACGTCGATGCGTTGGCGATGAGCGTCATCTTTATGGGGACGCTTGAGACTGCCTTTGTGAGCTTCGTGTTGCAGGGCGAAGGCAAGCGTCCTTCTGGCCACGCGCGGCTCACGCTCGACAGCATGCGCACAACGCTGCTCGCGATCTTGCAGCGCGCGCTGGTGCCCGCTGTGCTCGCGGCAGCGTCGTCCCCGCCACGTGGCCCGACCCCGGCGAAAACGGCCAAGAGCAAAAAACTCCAGCGAGGTGCGTGATGGACTTCGAGATCACTCGGCAACAACACGCGCTGTACGAAGCGGCACGCGAGCTGGGCGCACGCGAGGTGAAAAACAGTGTGGTCGCGCGCGATCGCAGTGCCGCGTGGGACCAGCGGCTGTGGCAAAAGATGGCAGCTGGCGGGCTCATCGGCGCGCCATTTCCGGAGGAATACGGCGGCACAGCGCTGTCGTGCTTAGACACCTGTTTGGTGAAAGAAGGCTTCACCTACGGCGCGCACGACGGTGGCTTGTCGTTGGCGTGGGGCGCGTCCACCATCTTGTGCGGCGTACCGATCTGGAAGCTCGGCACCGAGGCGCAAAAGCAAAAGTACCTGCCAAAGATGTGCAGCGGTGAATGGCTAGGTGCATTTTGCCTGAGCGAGCCAGGTGCTGGCTCCGACGCCGCCGGCATGCGCACGAGCGCGAAAAAGCACGGTGACCGCTACATACTAAACGGCACAAAGATGTGGATCACAAACGGCCCCATCGCCAACCACTTCATTGTCACTGCGGTGACCGACCCGACGGCAAAGGCGTTTGGCATTTCGACCTTTATTGTCGACAGCAGCTTCAAGGGGTTTCGCGTTGGCCAGCACATCGAAAAGATGGGCATGCGCACCAGCACCACGTCGGAGATCGTGTTTGAAGACTGCGAAGTCCCCGAGGACAACTTGCTGGGCCAAGAAAATTTCGGCTTCATCGGCACCGCGAAGTTGATCCTAGGTTGGGAGCGCTCGTGCTTGCTTGCGCCCGGCCTGGGTGGCCAGCGCGCCAACTACGAACGCTGCGCGCAGTACGCCAAAGAGCGTGTGCAGTTCGGCAAACCGATCGCGAAGTTTCAAGCGGTGCGGCACATGATCGCCGACATGAAAATCCGCTACGAGATCGGCCGCAACTTGATCCACCGCGTGGCGTGGCAACTCGACACCTCGGACGAGCCCCCCCTTGTCGATGCTGCGATCGCCAAGTTGTACGTCAGCGAGGCGTCGCAAAAGACTGCGCGCGACGCGATTCAAATCCACGGCGGCAACGGCTTCACGCCCGAATACGAAGTCGAGCGCAGCTTGCGCGACGCCATGCTCGCGACCATTGGTGGTGGCACGTCAGAGATCCAGCGCTCGATCATCGCGCGCAGTGTGCTCGACCTCGGGTTTTAGTGGCCATCGTCTTTGCGAAGGAGCGTTATGGACTTTTCGATCTCGCACGACGATGAACGTGCCGCAGCCGTGCTCGACAAATTCGTGCAGCAACGTATCGCCAAGCGCGCGGCCAAGGCCGACCTCGACAGCGTGCTGCCGACAGAAAACTGGCGCGACCTCAAAGAGGTGGGCTTTTTTCAGCTGTTTTATCCGCAGCCGTTCGGCATGCACGACAACGCGCACGGCGCTTGGGTGCAGCGCGCGATGGCGCAAGAGAGCCTAGCGAAGGCGTGCGCAGCGACGTTTTTGTCGGTGGGCGCCAGCGTGGGCTTGTGCGGGGCGCCGCTATTTTACTTTGGGACCGATGCGCAAAAACAGCGCTGGCTTGCGCCCCTCGTCGACGCTGACGTCATCGGCTGCTTTGCGCTGACAGAACCTTCGACGGGCTCAGACGCGGGCGCCATCAGCACGCGCGCAAAAAAGCTCGCGGGCGGTTGGTCGTTGTCGGGCGAAAAGGCGCTCATCACAAACGCCCCCACCGCCCACGTCGCAATCGTCATGGCCGTCACTGACCCCGACGCGGGTTATGGCGGCGTGACGATGTTCGCGGTTGACCTCGCCAAGGCCGGCATCACGCGATCCGCGCCGTACCAAAAGATGGGCCTGCGCGCCTCGCCGACGGGCGGTTTGCTGTTTGACGACGTGCAGCTCAGCGACGCCGACGTCGTAGGTGAAGTCGGGCAGGGCTTCATCCAAGCCATGCGCACGCTGGAGCTCGGGCGCATTGGCATGTGCCACTTCGGCATCGGTATTGCTGAGGCGGCATACGACGCCGCCTGCAGCTACGCGCAGACCCGCATCGCGTTCAAGCGGCCGATCGCGCGCTTGCAAGCGGTGCACAACAAGATCGCGGACATGAAGACCGCGATCGACGGCGCGCGTTTGATGGCGCGGCACTGTGCGTGGAAAAATTCACGG
>JAYTVG010000832.1:0-13060 GCA_043744135.1 Deltaproteobacteria bacterium
GCGTCGAGGTTAGGGCGTGCACACGATGTTTGAGTCGTTGCCTTGCGCATCCTCCAAGATGAACGCGTACTGATCTGGGCTCGGCGCCTGCACACAAAACACGAACGTCGCTTGGCCGTTTTCGCCATCGCCGATGACGTCAAACGACGCCGCCCACGACACCGGGTACTGACCCGGCAGCGGCGGGGTTTTCACCAGCAGCGCGTTGCCAAAGCCGCTGGTGTCGACGTCGCCTTGCGCGTCACGCCACACCACGATCACCGTGCGCCCAACGTAGTCAACACCGCAGCTTGCACCCGTCCCCGTGAGGCCAATGGCGATGGCGGGGCCGTCGATTTCACGCGGAACATCGACGCTGCTGGGGCAGGCCTGCGAAATCCCAGCACCCGGAAAGCAGCGCCCATCGAGCGCTTCGCCGGGGGCGGTGTGGCACAGGCCGTCGCCACATTGCGCGTCGCTCGTACACGTCGCCGGCTCGCCTTCGCCTTCGCCTTCGCCTTCACCTTCGCCTTCACCTTCGCCTTCACCTTCGCCTTCGCCTTCACCTTCGCGGTTGTCAGCGTCGTCGCGTGCGCCGCAAAACCCGCGGGTGCACTGCGGCAAGGACGAGGGGCAGTTGCGATCCAAAACGCACGCGACGCGCGGCGTGCATGATGCCGCAAAAAGCGCCAGCGCCGTGACGAGGGGCGCGAGTCGGAGATCACGCATGCGCATTTGCCCGGTGCGCGACCACAAACGCGCGTTTGAATTGAAACGGTGTGCCCCAGCTGCGCGCGGGGTATGCGTCGCGTAACAGCGGCGCGAGCTCGGCGCAAAAACGCGCGCAGGCGTCATCGTCGAGCAGGGCGAAGATGGGCCGCAAGGCGGTGCCGCGCACCCACGCCAGCACCGGGTCGTCGCCGTGCATGACGTGCAGGTACGTTGTCTCCCACGCGTCGACGACGAAGCCGAGCGTTGCGAGCGCGTCTGCGTACTGCAGCGCGCTGTGGGCGTGCGCTGGACGCGCTGGTAGCGTCGACAACAGCGCCGACCACTGCGGCTGCGCGCGCAGCGCGCGGATGCAAACCTGATGCGGGTCATCGAAGTTGCTTGGCACCTGCAGCGCAAACCAACCACCAGGCGCCAACTGCGCCGTCAGCTGAGGCAGTAATTCGAGATGGTGCGGTACCCACTGCAACATCGCGGTGGTGACCAGCACGTCGACGGGTGCGCGGGCGCGCCAAGTCAACACGTCGCAGCACTCAAAGGTCAAGCGCGCGCGCGCTTGCGTGGCGGCTTGCACGAGCATCGCGTCGTCGTTGTCGACGCCCACCACCTGGGCGTGCGCGAAGCGATCCACCAACAGCGCCGTTAGATTTCCCGGGCCGCACCCCAAATCGACGACGTGGGCCGCCGCGGGGTGCTGCACCCGTGCGAGCAGCTCGACAAATGGCCGTGCGCGCTCGTCGGCGAACTGAAGGTATTCTCTCGCGTCCCACACGACTACCCCGCGCTCGGCTCGACGCTGCCGTCGGTGGCTACGTCAGCGCCGACTGCGTTGGCGTCGTGCGCGTTGCTGTCGGCCGCAGGCGGGGCCTGATCGGTGACGCCCACCAAGGCGCGCAACCACTCGGGTTTCACGACGTGAATCTCGAGGGCGATTTGCTTTGGCACCACGGTGTGTTCGATGCCGTTAAAGCCCATGTACGCAACCAGCGCGGCCTCGCCACCCGCCAACTGCGCGATGACGTCTGGCTCCACCGTCAAGTGGCTCAGCGCACCGTCCATCTTGACGAAGTGAAAGCGCTCGGCCGCTTCCGTGATGTGTTTGCTGTCGAGACGAAAGCGCGCGATCCAGCCGCGCACCGCCTCGTATTGCGTCGCTTTGCCCGCGCCCTTGAGCTCGTCGAGCCGCGCACGCCAGCGCTCTGCCTCGACGAGTTCGTGTTCCTTTTTGGCGGCTTTTTCATCTGGATCGTTTGGGTCTTTGCGGGGGCGGTCTTCGCGTTTGGGCTTGGGCGCGCGGACAAAATCCGGCCGCTCGTCGGCTGCTGCGGGTCGCGCGCGGCTGGTGCGGTGTTGGTCGCGCGCGAGCTTCGCTTGTTCACGTGCTGCACGCGCTTCGCTATCACGCACCTTGCGCTGTGCCTCGTCATCTTCGACCTTCTTCACTTGGTCGACGGTGACGAGGCCGGCCGCGAGCAGTTTAGCTTTGAGATCTAACATGCGCGCTCCTACGCTCGCCCGATGTGTTCAGGTGCGCCCCAGCGCTGTGTCTCGGTGGCATCGAGCTTGCGCAACATGTCCCAGCGGTAAATGCCGGTGTCGTGCGCATCGGCGAATTTGAAATTGACGGCGTAGCGCCCCACCAGCTCAGCGTCAAAAATCGCCGTCACGCTGTTGGTGATGTGCTTGAGGCCGCCCACCTCGTGGCCTTGGCACACGGCACACGGACAATACGCGCGCAGCCTGGAGATAGCGTAAATGCTGGTGTGGCCGTCGGCCCATTTGACGAGGACACGCTGGGTTTCGTTTTCAACCTTGATGTCCAGCGGGACGATTTGCTTGCCGGTGGGCTCAGCGCGCGAGGTAGAGGGATCCATCAACAACACCCTTTCTCACCGCCGCCGATGGTGCAACAGGACCCGCGATGCATACCGCTTCCCAAGTGACCCAGTGACGGCGCCCGAACCCGCGGTCGCGCCGCGCGCGCAAGACGATGCTGTCGGCAGCTTCGCCATTCGTGCCACCGGCTTGCGCAAGCGTTTTGGCTCGGTCACCGCCGTCGACGGCATCGTGCTCGATGTGCCGCGCGGCGCGTGCTTTGGGTTGGTGGGCGCAAACGGCGCTGGTAAGACCACGTTTATCAAGATGATGCTCGGCATCACGCGCCCCGACGCGGGCAGCGTCACCGTGCTGGGCGGCTCGCCTGACGACGTGCAAGTGCGCCGGCGCATCGGCTATCTCCCGGAGCGCCTGACCATCCCAGACGCGTTTTCGGCGCGACGCTTTTTGTTCACGGTGGGGCGTATGCGCGGTTTGTCGGCTGCCATGCTCAAAGACGAAACGCCGCGCGTGCTTGAGCTTGTGCAGCTGGAGCGCGCCGCGTGGGACCGCCGCACCGGTGGCTATTCCAAGGGCATGAAACAGCGCACCGGCCTTGCTGCTGCGCTGCTGGGCAAGCCCGAGCTGCTGGTGCTCGACGAGCCCACCGACGGCATCGACCCAATGGGCCGCGTGCACATCCGCGAGTTGATTTTGGAAGCGTGCAAATCTGGCACCACGGTTTTTTTAAACAGCCACCTTCTCGCAGAAAGCGAAAAGCTCTGCGACCACGTGGCGGTGTTGTCGCAAGGGCGCGTGGTGCGCTCAGGCGCGCTTGATCTCCTCAAGCGAAAAGACGCCGTGCGCGTGCGCTTTTTGAAGCACACCGACGACATCGCCATCGCAGCGCGCCACGGCTTTGTGCACGTCAGCGCGCTCACACACGACGCGACCAAGGTGGACGAAGCGCGCACCTTTCGCATCGAGGCGCACAGCGAGCAGGCGGTGTCTGCCGCGCTCAATGGTGCCCTCGGCGACGGTTTGGTGGTTGTGGAACTGTCGCGTGAGCTCAAGGACCTCGAGACCATCTTGAAAGAGAGCATCCAATGAGCCCGAACCGCATTGGGTTGGTGGCTATCGACGTGCTGCGCGAGGCGCTGTTTTCGCGCTATCTCGTGGTGCTGTTTGGCTTCATTTTACTGTGCTTGATCAGCTTGGCAATGAGCTTAGACCTCGAGGTCATCGACGGCGCCTTGGCGGGCGGCAAGTTGTTTGGCACTGACATCGTGCAGGGCCAACCGATGATGGCGAGCGAGGCCTTGCGCCCGGCGTTTGAAGCACTCGGTGCCGCGACGTTTGTGTTCGGCACGCTGTTTTTAATCGTCGCCATCGCCGACATCGCGCCTAAAATGTTCGCGGCCGGCCGCGTCGAGTTCTACTTGTCGTTGCCATTGACGCGCACCGAGCTGGTGCTTGGGACCTACGTCGGCGTGATGGCGATAGCCGTCATGGCGCTGGCACTGTCGGTGGGTGGCGCGTCGGCGGTGTTGTTTGTGAAGGCGGAGGTGTTCACGCCGGTGCCGATGTTGGCAGCGTGTGCGGGCGTCCTGGCATTCGCGATGCTGTACGCGCTGATGTTGGCGGTGGCGAGCATCGCGCGTTCCGCGGCGCTGTCGGCGGCTGCGGCGCTGTTGATGTTTGGCGTCGGCCTGGTCACGTCAGACCGCATCTGGCTGTTGTCGTTTATCCGCAGTGGCTTCACACGCGAAGCGCTCGGCTTCGCGATTGGGCCCCTGCCACGGTTGAAGGCGCTCATGGAGCTGAGTCTTGAGCTCGCGCGGCAGGGCACGCTGACGCTTCAACCGGCGCTTGGCGTCGTCGGTGGCTGTGTGGCGTTCGGCGCATTTTGCGTGGTGGTGGCGTGCGTCGTCGTGAACTACAAAGACTACTAGCGCATGGCGATGGGCGTCGGCGGTGAGCAAAGCAAAGACTTGAGGTTGTTGTGAACAAACGCGTTCCCGTGGTGTTGCTGGTGTTGGCCGCGCTGTTTTTGGCGGCGGCGTTCTTTTTGTCGCGCGGTTCGGCCACCGTGGACGCTGCCGATGCCGGCCCGCACGTCGCCACGCCCAAAGTGACGTTTCCACGCGGGCGGCCCTACAAAAAAAAGAGCTCGGCGCCACTGTCGCAACTGCCCCCCGAGCGCGTCGAACAACAAAAAAAGGCGCTCGATCAATTGCAGCGCGCGCTGGTGCCCAAAGATTCGCACGGCGCCGTGTTTGTCGAGGTCAATGCGCTGCGGCACACGCCGCTCATGGAAAAGCTTTTGAAGTGCCGTGAGGGCGAGATGCTTGAAGGCATGAACGCCATGAAAAATGAGCTCGGCATCGATCCACTGGAAGATCTCGACCGCGTGGGCGTCATGGAGGATGTCGTCGCTGCCAGCGGGTTTTTTTCCGAGCTGAAAGTGCCTAAAGAATTGGGCGAAGGCACGGCGTACGGCGACAGTGGCCGCATCTACCGCGCCGAACAAGAAGGTCAGGCGGTGTACCTCGGCCGTGTCGGTGACGAGTTGCTGCTGACGGCGGACAGCGAAGACAAGCTGAAGGCCGCGATGGACCGCGCAAGCGGCACCGGTGAGGTCGGCGAGAGCTACAATCCCAATATGGCAAACTCCGCCGTGTATGGCGGCTTAGACGGCAAGCTGCTGGCGGCGCTGTTGCAAGGCAGCGGCAATCCACAAGCCCAGCGCCTCGCCGACATCGTCGGGGACAGCAATATGCGCATGGACGTTGACGACAACATCGCCGCGAGCTTCGACGTCAGTGGCAAAACACCAGAGCAAGGCGACCAGCTGCGTAAAGCCATGACCGCAGCACTCGCAATCGGACGCGCCCGCGCACAGCAAGAGGGCGACACGCAGCTCGCCGATCTCTTAGAGCAAGCGCGCGTGGCACCGAACAAGGACGGCAGCTTTCAGCTCGACCTCGCAGTCCCCGGCGACACGCTGCTCACAGCGATGGGTTGCGACAAAGACGGCAACCCGCAACGTGACGCGCCCACCCCAACAGCGCCGGCACCGACGACACCATAACGCCGCGTGGCCCGACGCGATGGACTTGCAGCAAAGTCATCGAGCTCGGTCCACAAAAAGCAACGACCGCCGAAGCGGTCGCGTCAAACGTGGTGCCCAGAGCCGGAATTGAACCAGCGACACGCGGATTTTCAGTCCACTGCTCTACCAACTGAGCTATCTGGGCGCTCGCGAGACTCTTGACCGGCACAGCGGCGGACGTCAAGAGATTCGTGGTGCCGATGACAGAAGACTTTGTCGGCTTTTAAAGGTCGGTGAACTTCAATCGTCAGCGCCTCGGTGAATTTCATTGTTCACCTCCCGAGGTCGGCGGTTCGCCTCCCAAGCAAGGGCAGTGAGCTTCGCTGAGGTGTTCACCTTCATCACGTTCCACAAAATGTGCGGTGTTGGCGCTGCAGCTGCACGGACGGCGCCGTCATCCACGGATCGTCGTCGTGGTAGTCCGCAAACGGTTGGCTTAGCACCACCAGCGCACGATCAAACAACGCCAGATCGCCGGCCTCGGCCGCTTGCAACGCTTCGTGCACGCGGTGGTTTCTGGCGATGACGCGCGGGTTGGTGCGGCGCAGGACCACGCGCGCCGATGCGCTGTCGCCGATGCGCGCGCGGTACTGCGCCAGCCACGCGCCGCACGCCGCGGGTTCGCTTGCGAGTGCGACAAAGCGCGCGTCATCACCGACGACAACGTCCTGGAGCGCGACGAAGGCGCGGGTGTAGTCCATCTGTTGCGCGTGCAACAGCGCCAGAAGCCCATCTGCGAGCGCCGCATCGTCAGGCTGGGCATCCACGAGGCCGAGCTTGTGCCGCATGCCGACCAGCCAATGGTGCGCAAAGCGCGATGAAAACACCTCAAGCGTGCCGTTGACGACGTCAACCGTGTCTTGCTCGCTCGCCCCTGGTCGCTCGTTTGCAATCAGCGGCATCAACGCCTGCGCCAACCGCGCCAAATTCCACTGCGCGATGCCGGGCTGGTTTTGGTAGGCGTAACGCCCGCGCGTGTCGATCGAGCTGTATACGGTGGCTGGGTCGTAGCTGTCCATCATGGCGCAGGGCCCGTAGTCGATGGTCTCGCCCGACAACGTCATGTTGTCGGTGTTCATCACGCCGTGGATGAACCCCACCAACATCCAGTGCGCGATCAACTGCGCTTGGCGCTCAATGACGTTTGTCAACAGCGTGAGGGCGGGGGCGCTGGTGGGGGCGCCGTGCGGGTCGTGGCGCGCCAGCGCATAGCGCACCAACCGACCGACCATGGCGACGTCGTTTTGCGCCGCAAAATACTCCAGCGTGCCGATGCGCAAGTGGCTGGCGGCAACGCGCACCAGCACGGCACCGGGCAGCGCCGTGTCCCGACGCACCTGCTCGCCGGTGGCAACGGCGGCCAGCGTGCGCGTGGTGGGGATGGCCAAGGCCGCGAGCGCCTCGCTCATCAAATACTCGCGCAACACCGGACCGAGTGCCGCCCGTCCGTCGCCACCGCGCGAGTACGGCGTACGGCCCGAACCCTTCAAATGCACATCGAAGCGTGCCCCCCCAGCGTCGACGATCTCGCCAAGCAACAACGCCCGCCCATCGCCAAGCTGCGGCGAAAAATGCCCGAACTGATGTCCCGCGTACGCCAAAGCAATGGGTGTGATGTCAGGCGACGCCATGCCGCTGAGCAGGCGGGCCCCAGCAGAGCTGTCAAGCGCGCCGGCATCCAGCCCCAAGCGCGCGGCCAACGCGTGGTTGAAGCGCACCATCGTCGGCGCCGGCCACACCGCAGCCGACGTCACCTGGTACGCGCCGGCCAACTCGCGAGCATAGCTGTTGTCAAAGGCCAAGCCGAAAGCTGCCGTGTCAGTCGCCGTCATGGCGCTGGTGTAGCGCTCGGTGCCGCACCCATCCACGCCAGTCAGCCGGAAAAGCACATCCACCGCTCAGCTATTGCATGTTTTCGCATGTGTGAATATGCTAAGGAATGCAGGCGAAGGCGGAGCTGTTTCGGGCGTTGGGTGACGAGGACCGCTTGCGGGTGCTCGCGCTGTGCGCGCAAGAGGAGCTGTCGGTTGGGGAGCTCGCGGGCTTGATGCGCCACAGCCAGCCGCAGATCACCAAGAAGTCGCAACCGCTGCGCGACCTGGCACTTTTGATCGCGCGCCGCGACGGTGCCCGCACCATGCTGTCGACCGCGCACAACGACGACCCGGTGGTGCAAGCCGCCGTCTACGAGGGGCGTACGTTGGTTCAAAAAGATGGTTCGCTGCTACGGGTGGCCGGCGTGGTCGCGTCGCGTGACGAGCGCGCGCGCCATTTGTTTGACGCCACCGATGCGGTCGCCCCCACCGCGATGTTCGCCGACGACGTCATCCCACTGTTGCCGCTGGTGAGTGCGCTGTTGCCGGGTCGCGCGCTGGCCGTCGATGTGGGGACCGGCGACGGCACCATCTTGCCGTTGTTGTCGCCGCTGTATGAGCGCGTGGTGGCGCTCGACCGCAGCGCGTCACGTTTAGCGCAATGCTCTGCGCGCATCGCGCAGCTCGGCTGCAACAACGTGCGCATGCTGCAAGGTGACGTCGACGACGCGGCCGTGCAGCAAGAAGTGACGCGTTTGGGGGGCGCCGACTTGGTGGTGATGGCGCGCGTGCTGCACCACGCCGCGCGCCCACAACAAGTTGTCGCCGATGCGGCACGCTTGCTCAAGCGCGGTGGCCACCTGGCGGTGCTTGAGTACTTGCCGCACGATGATGAAAGCATGCGCGAGCAGGGCGATGTGTGGCTGGGGATCGCTCCTGAAAAACTCGCGGAGTGGTTCGCAGGCGCGCGCTTGCATGCGCTGCCCACCCCAAGCGGCATGATGCCCGCGCTGTTCGCTGCGCGCACTGCGGGTTTGCAGCTGCATCTGGCGATTGCGCGGCGCGCGCTTGAAGCGTGACGTCACCACGACTGTTCGGTTTTGTTGATGTCCGCTGTCTGTTTGGTTCACTAATGTTCGCTCACCCTAGGAGTCACCATGGATCACCGTACTGAATTCCCCGCCTACCTCGTCAAAGACATTTCAGAGGCCGAGCTTGGTCGCAAGAAGATCGCGATGGCGGAAAAAGAGATGCCCGGCTTGATGTCGCTGCGCAGCGAATACCAGGGCAAGTCGCCGCTCAAGGGCGCGCGCATCGCCGGCTGTTTGCACATGACCATCGAGACCGCGGTGTTGATTGAAACGCTCACGTCGCTCGGCGCTGAAGTGAGCTGGACCTCGTGCAACATCTTTTCCACCCAAGATGAAGCTGCAGCCGCAATCGCGAAGTCGGGCGTGCCGGTGTTCGCGTGGAAGGGTGAAAACCTCGACGAGTACTGGCAAAACATCGAGCGCCAGCTCAACGCGTTTAAGGGCAACACCGGCCCCAACATGATCCTCGACGACGGCGGCGACCTCACCATGCTCGTGCACAAAGGTGCTGAGTTTGAAAAGTCAGGCAAGGCACCCGATCCCGCCACCGCCACCAACGACGAGTTCCGCATCGTGCTGCAGACCATCAAAAACTCGATGGCCAAAGATCCGCAGCGTTTCACGACGCTGGCACAGGCCATCAAGGGCGTGTCGGAAGAGACCACCACCGGCGTGCACCGTTTGTATGAGATGGCCAAAGAGGGCAAGCTCATGTTTCCGTGCATCAACGTCAACGACTCAGTCACGAAGTCGAAGTTCGACAACAAATACGGCTGCCGTGAGTCGCTGTTTGACGGCGTCAAGCGCGCCACCGACGTGATGGTTGCGGGCAAAGTCGTGCTGGTGGCCGGCTTTGGCGACGTGGGCAAGGGCTGTGCGCAAGCCGCGCGCGGTTTGGGCGCGCGCGTGTGGGTGACTGAGATCGATCCGATCTGCGCGCTGCAAGCGGCGATGGAAGGGTACGACGTCGTCACGATGGACGAAGCAGCGTCCAAGGTCGACATCTTCGTCACCGCCACGGGCTGCGTGGACGTCATCAACTCCAGCCATATGCGCGTCATGAAAGACGGCGCCATTGTTTGCAACATCGGCCACTTTGACTCTGAGATCGCAGTCAGCTGGTTGGAAAAGATGGTGCTCGCGGGCGAGATCAAAGAAGAAAACGTCAAGCCACAAGTCGACCAGTTCATCTTCCCAAACGGCAACCGGATGACGCTGCTCGCGCGTGGCCGCTTGGTGAACCTGGGCTGTGCGACCGGCCACTCGAGCTTCGTGATGTCTGCCTCGTTCACAAACCAAGTGATGGCGCAAATCGCGCTGTGGAACGCGGCGATGCACGGCACCGACGTGCTCACGGGCATGACGTTTGCGAAGGGCACCGTCAGCGTGTTGCCCAAAAAGCTCGACGAGAAGGTCGCGCTGCTGCACCTCGACAAAGTGGGCGCCAAGCTCACCAAGCTGACCAAAGAGCAAGCCGACTACATCAGCGTCGACAGCAACGGGCCGTTTAAGCCCGACATGTACCGCTACTAGTTGAGGGTGGTGCGGTTCGCAGGGTGCTTCAGCGACGCTGGAGCACCCGTTTTTTTTGTGCGGTGCGCGCCCAGCGACGTTCAATGCGTGTGGCGGTGGTGTAGATCCGGCGCGTGCGCGTGTGCATGCGTCAGCGGCGCGTGCGCGTGCAGGTGCGTGTGCGGCACACCGTCGTCGACGCCGTCGTCGTGGTCATGCTGATGGTGCGCGTCGTAGCTGTGTGCGTGGCTGTGCGTTAAGGCCTCGTGCACGTGCACGTGCGCATGGCGTTCGCTCAGGTGCAGCCACACACCCAAAGCCATCAACGCGCACGCCGCCAGCAACCGCACATCGACGGCCTCGTGAAACACCAGCACCGCGACCAGGGCACCGACAAACGGCGCGATGCCAAAATACGCGCCCGTGCGCGCGGTGCCGAGGTGTCTGAGCGCGACCATGAACAACACCAAGCTGACGCCGTAGCCCCAAAAGCCCAGTGCCATCACCGCCAACGTCGTCGAGGTGGTGGCTGGCCACGCTTGACGCATGCCGAGCGCGAGCACCGTGTTGATGCCGGCGCCACACACGCCTTTGATGGACGCGGTCAGCAGCGCATCAGCGCCCGATGCGGCCTGGGTGAGGTTGTTGTCGATACCCCAGCACGCGCATGCCGCCGCGATCGCGAGCGCACCGGTGGACCACGCGGTGTCCCCGTGCAGCGGCACCGACAGCACCACGCCGCCCGCGACCATGCAGCCCATGCCAAAAAGCACGCGCCGGCCAACGTTTTCGCGAAACACCAGCCACGCAAGCGTCGCCGTCAACACCCCTTCGAGGTTGAGCAGCAACGATGCCGTGGTGCCGCTGGTGCTGCGCAAGCCCCACACCAACAGCGCGGGGGCAACGACGCCACCGCACAACACGGCGGCAGCGAAACGCAAGCGAGCGTGTGCAGCGATGGGTGCGATGGTGCGTCCTGTTGCGCGCTTGACGGCGAGCAACGCGACCAGGCCAATGCCGGATCCCGCGTACAGCAGCGCTGCGCCTGCGTTTGCGCCGGTCGCATGCAGCACCGCTTGGGCGAGCGGCGCGCCCGCGCCAAACAACAGCGCGGCACCAAAAGCGCACACCACACCGATCGACACGTGCGTGGTCGCTGCGGGAGTCATTGCAAGCCAGCGTTAAGGGCAATCACCGAGGTTACCCGTTTGAAGTTCATCGCCGCCGGATTGCACGACAGCGAACAAATCGATCGCGACGTTTTGACACAGCACGAGATTGCCTGTGACGCGAAAGTCGTCGCCCACCGTCGTGAGATTGTCAAACGCCAGCGCGCGCACTTGCAGGTTGTCGCGCACCGAAACGTCGACGTCGACGCGCGTCAGCAGCGGGAAGTTGACGGTGACGAGATTGGCGAGGTCGCGCACGCTAAAACGGCCGCCGACGGTTTGAAGCGGCACGTCGATTGTGACCAGCGCCGCTTCGTTGCTGAACGCGACGTCACCTCCAACGTCGGCGACGGCAGCAGCCACCGACGTCAGCTGCAGGTTGTCGGTGACGGCAAAGCGCGCGCTCACGGCCGTCAACAGCGGCAACGTGACAGTCTCAAGGTTGTTGTTGAAGCTGATATCGACGTCACCGGCGTCGGCGAGCGCCGGCAACGACACGGTCGTGAGCGAAAACGCGTTGGTGATGGACAGCGCGCCGACGCTACGGAGGTTTTGCAGCCCCACCACATCGTCGAGGCCGCCACTGATGGACACGGTACCGCCGACTGAGATGAGCGGCGCCAATGCCGCGCTGCCGCCGAGTTGGCCGCTGACAGTCAAGTTGCCTTGGACGATCGCGCATGCTGGCGCGGGCGAGCCAAAGGGGTCGCTGAGGCCGCCGTTGTTGGTGATGATCAGGTCACCCGCGACGACAAAGCAGCCGTCACCTTCACCTTCACCTTCACCCTCGCCCTCGCCCTCACCTTCACCCTCGCCCTCGCCTTCACCCTCGCCCTCGCCCTCGCCCTCGCCTTCACCTTCGCCTTCGCCTTCACCTTCGCCCTCGCCCTCGCCCTCGCCCTCGCCTTCACCGGTCGCGACGCAGGCGCCGTCGGTGCAGACTGTTGCTTGTGGACAGTTGTTGTCGTCGTCGCAGCTGTAGGCGCCCCCCAGCAGCTTGCAGCCCACGACGGGCAGCACCAACATGACAGCGACAACTAAGCGGTGCGACTTCATCTTCATGCCATGAGCCTAGCAAGCGGGTGCTGCCGGGCGCCATGGTGTCGCGGACCACCGTGTTATTCGGATCCACACGGGGATTTGGGTATGCTGCGCGGATGTGGGCCGTTGGCAGCAAACTAGGACGGTTTCAACTCGAACGTGAGCTTGGGCAGGGCGCGCATGGCGTGGTGTTTGCCGCGCGCGACACCACGCTTGACACCCCAGTCGCCATCAAAGTGCTGCACGAATGGCTGGCGCAAGATCCCGCCGTGCGTGCGCGCTTCAAGCGTGAATTGTTGCTGGCACGCCGCATCGCGCACCCCGGCATCTGCAAGTTGTTTGACTTGCATGAAGACTCGGGCGCGGTGTTTTTGAGCATGGAGTTGGTGCAGGGTCCAACGCTGCTTGATGTGCTAAAAACCCACGGCCGTTTTCACAGCGCGCAGGGCATCGCGCTGTTGCGTGGGGTGGCGCACGCCTTGACCGCGGCACACGCGGTTGGCGTCATCCACCGCGACTTAAAGCCCGCCAACATCGTCGTTCGCCCCGACGGCGGTCCGGTGATCTTAGACTTTGGCACCGCCATCGCCGACGACATGTCGCGGGTGACGCGCACCGGCACAGCGGTGGGCTCGATCCGCTTTATTGCACCCGAGATCTTTGGCGGCGCTGCACCATCGGTGGTCACCGACGTGTACTCGTTGGGCGTGGTCGCCTACGCGATGTTCGCGGGCAAGCTGCCGTTTGCTTCAGTGGCAGGCGCGTTTGCCATGATGGAGGTGATTAAGACGCAGCCGC